>CAZNBR010000033.1:0-16683 GCA_964571315.1 uncultured Syntrophaceae bacterium | reverse complement strand
CGGGCGTTGAAACCATTTCAAGGCTGGAAGGGACAATATCAGAAATAAGTGCCCGGATAGAATCGATGGTCGGGGAAACAGAAACCTGCGAGACAAGGGCGGCAGAAGCCCTGGAGAGCATAAAGAGCGAGGAGAAAAACCTGAAAGGCCTCTATGTAAGTCACACGGAGGTCGAAGAAGAGCTCACGGCAAGAAGGGCGGAGCACGGAAGGGAAAATGTTGTCCACAAGCAGAAAGAGCAGGAACTCCGGAGTGCGCGGAAGACATCCGAAGACCTTGCACGGCAGCTGAGTGAGATCGAGATGGAAACACGCGAAACGGTCATCCAGGCCGAAGCGCTGAAAGAGGGCGCGCGTGAGAAGCTGGATGTCGATCTGGATGCCTCTCTGCAGGGATTCGAGGCCATGGACAACTCCGAAGCGGAAGAGGTGAGAAGGAAGCTTGAAACACACAAGAAGCGGCTGGATGAGTTCGGAGAGGTGAACCTCCTGGCCCTGAGCGAGCATGAAGAGCTCAAGGAACGCCACGATTTCCTGGCAACCCAGATAAAAGACCTGAATTCCTCACTGGACACCCTTCAGAAGACGATAACGAGGATCAACCAGATATCCAGGAAGAGATTTTCGGAGACCTTTGAAGCCGTGAACAACCACTTCAAGGAGGTATTCCCCAGGCTCTTCCCGGGCGGGAAAGGATTCCTCCGCCTGACCGATGAATCCGACATGTTGGAGACGGGTGTGGACATAGACATACAGATCCCCGGGAAGAGGAGACAGAACCTGTCCCTCCTGTCGGGGGGAGAAAAGGCACTCGCTGCGGTGGCCCTGATATTCGCCATCCTCATGCATCGTCCGTCCCCCTTCCTGATCCTCGACGAGGCGGATGCACCCCTCGATGATGCGAACGTTTCTCTCTTCAGGAAGCTGGTGAACGACATCTCCGCAAATTCACAGGTCATATTCGTAACCCACAACAAGGCCACGATGGAGGCCGCAGACAACCTTATCGGCGTAACCATGCAGAAGAACGGGATATCCACCACGGTCTCCGTGAGCATGAATTGACGCCCCTGGGAGACCACGCATCCCTCCCCCACCAGATCACCTTCTTGCCATCCCCGGTAAAGTCGTTTATAGTGTCGGAGGTTCGGGGTGCGTCCGGGCCAATATCCGGAAGAATCGAGTGCGGAAATTATACACATGAAAAACAATGACGACAAAGATTTTTTTGCAAGGCTTAAAGAAGGTCTGTCAAAGACGAGAAGTGGGTTTGTCAGGAACCTGGACGAGATGATCTCGGGGGAAAAGGTTATCTCCAGAGATATCTTCGAAGATATCGAGGAGATACTGATAGGGGCCGATCTGGGGCCGGCCTTCACCGCGGAGCTGATCGAAGAGATGAAATGCCGGGCGAAGAGAAACGAGCTTGACAGCCCGGATGCACTCAAGAGGGTAATGAAAGACCATATGACAAATATCCTCAGGACATGCGAATCGCCGCTGAGGATCCCCAAAGGGGAACCCTACACGATCATGGTGGTCGGGGTGAACGGAACGGGGAAGACCACCACGATAGGGAAGATGGCATCCCGTTTTAAAAGGAACGGGGTTCCCCTGCTCCTGGTCGCAGCCGACACCTTCAGGGCGGCGGCCATCGAACAGCTTGGGATATGGGCAGAGAGGGTCGACGCACCCCTCATTAAACAGAAGATGGGGGCGGACCCCTCCGCGGTTGTCTTCGACGCGATCCATGCGGCAGGGGCAAAAAAGGCCGTCATGCTCGTCGACACGGCGGGGAGGCTCCACACAAAGACAGGCCTCATGGACGAACTCAAAAAGATCAAACGTATCATGGACAGAGAGCTCCCGGGTGCCCCGCATGAGACCCTCCTCGTCCTCGACGCAACCACCGGGCAGAACGCCGTCGTGCAGGCACAGATGTTCCATAAGGAAATCGGCATCACCGGAATAGCCCTTACAAAACTGGACGGCACGGCGAGGGGTGGGATCATCATACGAATAGCGCAGGAGATGAGAATACCGATCCGATACATAGGCGTCGGTGAAGGGCTGGACGACCTGCGGCGATTCAAGAGTGAGGAGTTTGTAGACGCCCTGTTTGGATAGTGAGGATGTCATGGGAAAGATATTCGCCATAGGCGACATTCACGGGTGCCTCTCGAAGCTGAAGGCACTCATTCCTCAGATCGACATCGACAGCAACAACGACACCCTCATCTTTATCGGGGACTATATAGACAGGGGTCCCGACTCCAGAGGGGTCGTGGATTTCGTCCTCGACCTCAAGAAGAAGATACGCACGATTATCTGCCTCAAGGGAAATCACGAGCAGATGTTCCTCGACTATGTATGCGATGGCAAAGACGAAGACTTTTATCTCTTCAACGGCGGGAACGCCACCATCGCATCGTACGGATACCTCAAAACACGCGGGGGGAGAAAGATCGACGTACCGGACAGCCATATGAGCTTCTTCCATTCCCTGCTCCTCTGGTACGAAACGGATGATTATATCTTCGTCCATGCAGGCCTTCGGGAAAAGGTTCCCCTGAAGGAACAGGAGATCGATGACCTGCTGTGGGTACGCCACGAGTTTATACGATCTTCCTACGACTTCGGCAAGACCGTCGTCTTCGGCCACACCCCCATGCCACATGCAGAACCCCTCTTCCTCCCGGGGAGGATAGGGATCGATACGGGAGCCGTCTACGGCGGTCTGCTTACCTGCGTAGAGCTCCCTTCAAGAAAGATATACCAGGCATAGACATGAAGATCATCGAATGCATCCCCAATTTCAGCGAGGGGAGAGATTCCAAAATCATTACGGCCATTGCGGACGCAGCGGCGGGAATCGCCGGCGTCAGGGTCCTGGATTTCAGTATGGACTGCGACCACAACAGGAGTGTGCTGACCTGTATAGGCACACCGCAGGCCGTGCTGAACGGAGCAATTGCGGCCTGTGATCAAGCCGCCGAGCTGATAGACATGAGGGAACACAGCGGCGTCCATCCTCGCATCGGCGCCGTTGACGTGGTTCCTTTCGTCCCCCTGGAGGACGCACAGATGGCGGATGCGGTAGGAATAGCGCATAGGTTCGGACACGCATTCGCCCACAGGCATGACGTTCCCGTTTACTTTTATGGAGAGGCTGCGCTCAGCCCGAAGAGAAAGAGACTGGCGGACGTTCGGAAGGGCCAATACGAGGCCCTCGGAGAAAGGATGGACGACCCCGCATGGAGACCCGATGCCGGTCCCGTCCGGGTCAACCCGCGTCTGGGTGCGACCGCCGTGGGTGCGCGCAAACCGCTCATCGCATTCAACATAAACCTCGATTCAAACGATCTGGGACTTGCGCGAGAGATAGCCCGCTCGATACGGCATTCAAGCGGAGGTTTCAGCCATGTCCAGGCACTGGGGGTGCTTCTGGAAAGCAGGAACATCGCCCAGGTCTCGATGAACCTTGCCGATTATGAGGTGACTTCAATCCGCACGGTCTTCGACGCCGTACGCAAGCAGGCGGCCGGGAAGGGGGTCGACATCCTCGAATCCGAACTGATCGGCCTCATCCCCCGCGCCGCCCTTGAGGGGATAACGCCGAAACAGATCAAACTCCTCGATTTCTCTGATGAAAGGTTTATAGAGAGTCACTGCCGGGTCCCGATACTTGACGGGAAATAATCATTCCAATATCGTTGACTCTCACTGTAAATAATGTTAGAAATCCCATCTCCATATACATGTGCCCCCGTAGCTCAGTAGGATAGAGCAACGGATTCCTAATCCGTGTGTCGGGCGTTCGAATCGCCCCGGGGGTACCAATAAAAACAAGGGGTTAGCCAATGACAGATTAACCCCTTTTGCTTTACATACTTATTTTGTCCCGCTATAGTCCCGCTTTTGAAAATCCTAATGCCCTTTTTACCCCTTCATCAGGGGTTTTGTTTGGCAGCCTCTTTTCTAAAATCAGAAAGGCCTTTCTCTATCTCTTGAGAAGATACTCCTCCGGCTTTTAACGTGGCTACTATAATCACTTTTGTGATGGGTATCTGAATGTTAGATGTGTCCTCATAGATGTCATCAACGATCTTTGTGATTTCTTGGGGGTAGAACCCTACTGCTTTTAATAAGCTCTGCGCCAAGAAACATCGGTCATATTCCTGTTTTGTGTCTGTTCTTAACCTTATGAGCAGAAGATAGGTATCTACTCCATCCCATACACCTGTGATAAAAATCGTTTTTTGTGTGTCATTTAACATATTCCAATATCTTCCGTTGTATAAATGGAGATCACCTTTCTCTCCAGTGTAAGGATCTACAATGTGTAAAATCGTAACTTTATCGTTTTTATCGTCTGACAGGGTTTCTGCCGACAATACTTTTGTTAATCCCAAGAATAGAACGAGAACAAGCAATGTCAAAAATACACGCATATAAGGCTTCATGTTACTCATCCTTTCTTCAGAATAATTATATTTTCAGATTAGCGTTCTCTTTTCTCTATTATTAAATCCGGGCTGAACGGGTCTGGTAAATTCCACCCAACAAGTCTATCGTTCTGAAAGATAAGGTATTGCTTCTCTGGGAGGGATGGTCCTAATCCAAATGAGAGACAAGCACCTGTAGGGTCAAGAGAATACTCCTTAAACATCCATACCTCCCTGATATCATTTTCACTAACAAGCCTCTTTGCCACTTTGTCTGGATTACCAATAACATTCCGTACCTCTTGAGGGGCCATACCAATTTGAAGTTTCCCTTCATTGACGCCCGTTGTAATGGGTGTTGATGTATAGAATGCACAACTTGAAATAATCGCAGAAAATAAAACAACAATCATTAATATAATAGTTTTCTTCATCTTCACCCTCCCTTTCGTGGATTATCAGCAATACCTGCTTTTATGTCAAGGTAACATTTCTGCCTATAGCGGTGTGTTATAGGCGGGGGGGGCACGGTCCTTTTCCAATGGTAGTGTACATATATACTCCCCCCTCCAAATATCCGAATTTTTAAAAGGGTTGTGTATTATAATCACTTCGCGTCTTCGCTTTCTTTGATGGCGTCCTCGTGAGCCTTAGCTGCCCTCATCGCTTTGAACGCTTGGATGTCGGCATGTATATTGACTACGTTTTCGGTGGACTGGCCTTCCAGCAACCGCCTTTGTTGGAAACTCCTGTCCATTAGTGCGACTGTTTCTATTGTTTTCGTATTGCCCTCATCCATCAGCTCATGAAGTCGGTTCCTTGCCTTTGCGCCGAGAAGGTACAGGTCTGCAATCTCTTTCTCTTTTATAATATCCACCATCCGCGTTATTTCCGGGTCGTTATAGACTTCAGAGCTCAGATATTTCCTGACCGTCTGGGGATCCCTTCCCGTCTTTGTGCCTATGGCGTTGGGAGTTAATCCCAGATCACTCATAGCCTTAAACCGGGCAAGTTCTGTTTTTGTGGGTTTTGTATTTTTTCTTGCCATAATGTTTCTCCTTTCAGGTTTAATCCTTACATTAAAAAAGGCCCTTTTCTTCGTAAATGTTTGTTCCCTTAAACTTACCATCTACAATTCTTTTTCCTCTTTAAAAACCGAGCCAGCTATGCAGTGTAGATCATCCAACGGCATTTTGGGGTATCTGCCAAACCGGAAAGGCCACAGGGCACAATCCTTAATTTCGCAATTCCTGACTTCTGCCTCATTCCAGTTAGAGCAGTCCAGGCACTTCTCTCTTATTGCCGACATCCCAGTCAGCTTTTTTGTCTTAAAATCACCCTTGAATTTAAATGTATGTTCAATAGCCATTTCGTTCCTCCATCAATTCAGTTCAGACTTAGCCGCCCACTCATCAACGGCAGCATGGAAGTCTTTCAGCTTTGCTTGCCCTTTTAAGACGGCCTGGCGCACTGTTTCCAGCCGTTGATTCGGTATCAACTCCCCGTTTTCATAAGCCTCTCGTACCTTCTTCACACTTCCCTGGTATATCGCCCCCATAACCTGTATGAGACTTTCAATGCGTGCCTCTTTCGTGCTTTCAGGGCAGGGGTTGCGGTAGATAACGTTCTGTAATTCGGCCATGATGTCCTGCTTGTGTGTTTTGGCAAATTGCACTATTTGGGGTGTTACCTTCTCTTTTGGAGATAGGCGCAATTCATCCCCAACAACATTTAAGCTAATGCCTCTATCCTTCAAGATCTTACACGGGAACATAGTCAACCTCCTCAAGTGTCGAATATTTGTGTTTGTCTGCATCCTCATTTTCAAGTGGCCAGGTGAGCAGGTCTTCAGAATTCACTGCTTTATCTACGCTTTCAGCCTGTTCAACCTGGTCAAATTCATTTACGCAGGTTTGAGCAGGTGCGCAGGTTAAGATGTCAGGATGGGGCAGGATCTGGATGTCATCCGGCATGGAGTCGCCAATAACATACTGTGCCGCCTTGCCTCTGCCGGGGTTATTGTTCTTCAGATAATTCAGTGTTACGCCTCTTCTTAATCTACGATCCGCAGACTGTCTGTCTATTCGAAGGCTATTTGCCACATCTCTTGTCGTCGCATAATCCTTTTCGGTGACAATTTCTTTGACCGATCTCGTCACTTCACGAACCGACTTCGATACGGTCGCCTCAACGCCTTCGGAGATCAGTTCGTAAATAAGTTCATGCACGATTTTGTAATCCTCGATGGTGGCTACAATCTCGCGATTTTTGTCTTTTGCTCTATTTACCTGGTGCAGGATAGCAGAGCTCTTGATCAGATTGAGGAGCGTAGTAAAGTCCCTTCTCAGGCGTACCGCTACAGGCGGAATTAGTTCGGCCAATTCGTGAGCATAAGGTATCTCCACATCCTTTGTCTGCGTTTCGAGCCATCTCTGCAGAGCATGCCACCTTCCCAGGTCTTTGCCTTCAGGCTTATGGTTATCAGCAAGAGCCATAAGGATAGCCTTGGTCTGTTCCTTCGTATCATTCACTGTCAGGGAGAGCATTCGAGTTTCATTTTCAGGGTGCAGATTGACGGCAGTGGTCGTGCAGATAAAACCCGTTGGGCCTTCTTTCTCTATTCTCCGTGGCTTAAACCCATCCTTTGTTTTTTCAACTGTTTCATAAATAATACGGCCCTCACTCAACAGCGTCCTGATCAGGTAACTCTGAAAATCCGATGCCAAGCCGGATGCCTCCGCCATCAGAATCATGCGGTGCGTGAACTCTGCTTCCGTAAATGCCAGAGTTCGGTCCGACATCGACGTAAAAAGATAAAAGGAGTCCTCGGGGAATAGCTTAATAACAGCTTCCAGGACATAGCTCTTACCGGCAGAGCTTGGGCCTTTAACCGCCACTGAGACAGGACGGCTCAGGAAACGGCTTGTCATGGTTAGATATAAAAGCTTAGCAACCTGATCTTCCCCCGCCACTCCCATCCTTTTCACTTCACCAGAAACTTCATCGAGGATGTTCGGAGATTGCGCAAGGTCTTTGCACTTATGCCATGCTTCAGATTCCTGTGCCCTCAGTTGCTTTTGTTCGTATTCTACAAAGGGAGTAGCTTGAGAAAGAGCCTGAGCGAACTTCTCTTTGAATTTATCAGGGTCGTCAAGATAGAGGGCTGATACATCTTTCACGGGTAGAGTAACTAACTGCACCCGCCCCTTAATGCTTGACCTGCTTAGCGATTTCAAGACCGCTTTACCACCTTTGTCCGGTTCAATGACAACATAGACGACTTTGAATTTTTCCAAGTAAAGGGCATCTTTTTCGTCCTTCCACACGCTTGCACCGGGAAGGCCTACGGCTGGCATATCTTTGTGCCAGAGGGTGTGAGAATCGCTCTCGCCCTCCACCAGGGTGACTGAGTCACCAGGGTAATCCTTGAGTCTCCAAAGGCCATAAAGGCAGGGGTGCGCTCCCTTTTCCCAGGCGAACTTTTTATCACCAGCCATATTCAATCGGTAACGGTTGCAGGTCAGTTCCCCGTTTTCGTCAAAATAGGGAACAATCAATTTTGTCCTTCCCTTATAGGTGCTTTCACCAATACCGATGGACTTCAGGAAATCCTCAGGCAGGTTTTTTGCGCTTGAATAATCCGACAAGGTACACCGCGACCTGCTCACCTGCTCACCTTGAATCGGGGGGTAAGACGAACAAACATTTTCTTTATTGAATAAGTCTGTCATCTCCAAACCCAGGGCTTCAAGTATGTTTTCAACCCCACACCCCGCATGACAATGAATCAGCAAACGGCCGTCATCGCCTGTTGAGACAGACAGGCTTGCCTGTTTGTCCTCATGGGCAGGGCATTTAGCAATCCAGCCGTTCCCTGCTTTTCTCACACCTTGGAGGCGGTTTAAAAATTCTTGAATGTTCATCATGGCCCCCTATGCAATACGTGATTTCGCGCGGAGATAAGTCATGAGCGCGGATCGTGGATAACCTGCATTTCTGCCCATGTAGATTTTCTCGGCAGGCCCGATACCTAAGCAATCGTCATTGGCAACTGATCGTGGCGACATCGGCAAAATGTCTCTCCACCTTGGCCAGTTCCTGAAAACAATCGGCGGCAGTACTTTTTCGATGTCAGCTAAAAATGTTTCAATATTCCTCTTTTCTTCTGTCATTGTGATTCTCCTTCCTAATGAAGGTCTGTTTTTCAAGATGTGTCATCTTGAACCTTCGAAAGGAGGTATGGGTATTGACAATGAAGTGTAACATCACCAAAAATAAAATTGGCGAATTACAGGAAGGGGGTAGGTATTGTATAGGAGGTTAGGTAGGTAATGGGGTATTAATTATAGGGAAAATTCGGAATAATGCTTTTTTATAAACAGGGAAATAGTTTTGCAGATTCTGTATATCTGCATACGGGATAATTCATACTCTTGAGCAAGGGCGGTTTTGCTTTGACCTTCCACATTTTTAATGAATATCTCGGCATCGCGCTTTGATATGCCTTTACTACAAATAAAATCGTTAACCTTCTTCATTGTTTCATAATGGCAAAGTACATCAAGTGGTGCGCCATCGCTTAAAGATGGTGTGTCATTGCTTGACTCCTCTTGCTCCAATTGATCCAAGTCAGAGGGATTCCAAAGCACTTCTTTCTTCATTTTCCAGTAGCAATCAATTCTTTCACTGATAACCTGGCAAAATCTGCCCTGCATATAATTTCTATTTGTTCCAAAAAGCCAAGTAGTAAAATAATGGGTTCCCCCACCCGGCCTAAAAGAGCCGCTATTAAATTTTACGATTCTTTTTGGTGTGTTTTGCCATGAAGTATAATCATCTATAGGTGCAATAGGGTTGAGAAGGTAATCAATTTCGAGTCTGTCCAGTCTATTAGACGAATGCTTCATAATCCTGTCCAGTTCCTTCGGAACATAATCGGAATAATACCAGAAATAAAACTTTTCGATTTGCAAAGGCACTTTCTCTCCCTTTGAAAGAGAACTAACAATATCTTCCGGCTTGGATCCGGCAATAAGAAATCTAAGGCATACTCTGGCTTCCTGTTTGAAATCACCTCCTTCTTTTCCATCCCATATATAGCTTTTGGCAATTTGGCGCTTTAGCGCCATATTCACCGCTATACCGACCGCTGTATTTTCAAAAAGATTGTAAAGCTTCTCTATCGCCTTTTCATCACCGTTTAGAGCCCTTTTAATGGTGAAACAAACAAGTATCTGGTCTAACAGATCGTCACTCTTGATTTTATCCTCGGTCAATGTTGGCAGCCATTTTTTGTAGAGTTCTCTAATGGAGGTTTTCCCTTCATCAAGAGGTGCTATAGGTATAAATTTAATACCCCTCGCTTTTGCCTCAGAATCTTTTTTCTCTTTCTTATCTATATATGCCCTGTACTCGTCCCATATAGTGATATTCGGCGCATCAGGGTCAAACCAATCAAAGGGCTTGCTATATTCAAAGTCTATAGAATATTTTTGCTTATCATATTGAAGTTCTTTGATGTTTATCTCTTTATCAATCCAGATCTTTTCTTCCATAAAGGGATATGTACCATCAGGTTCCAGATAGGGATTCTTTCCTGAAGGATGAAGGCTGTTTAGCTTTATAAGCGGGGTTAAGAGGCGTGTGAGATATGTTCGGCGCCCTGCTGGTGATAAACGTCTCTTGTCTTTTTCTATTTCAGCAACAACCTGAAAATACTCGCCTATCAGTTTGATTCGGAAGGGTTCTAAAATAGGATTTAGTAGTTTTATGAATTGATACGCATCTGTTTGAGAATGTTTTGAACGAATAACATCAATACAGCTGACCATATCATTAATGAGATCGTCTGTTATTACATCATCTTTCTTTCCATTTTTATCTTCCGTCATTATCCGCCCCCTGTCGCGGTCTAGAACCTATCCCCCCTTTATTCCGTAAAGTTCACAACCTTCTCGGCGGCTTTATGAACCTGCCATGCTTGTCCTAACGCCTTTGCTGCTTCCTTTAACCTATTCTCGCTCATATGCGCATATCGTTGGGTCATTACGTTAGTTTTGTGCCCAAGGAGTTTTTGGACCGTGTAAAGGTCCGCTCCCTGTTCAATCAACCATGAAGCGTAAGAATGCCGGCAACTGTGAAAACAAATTTTCAAACGTGGATCTTCAATGTCTTTGTTCAATTTCAGTTTGTCAACTGTCCTTGCAAAGGTAACGGAGATTCTATCCATCTTCCCGTTGCGACCCTGAAAAACATAGTCTGATGCCTTCCCCCGAGGGCGGTTTCTGAGCATCTCCGTGGCCTGTTCTGTAAGAAAGGCAAAACGTGATCCGGCTTTCGCGTCCCGGATCGTCAAGGTACCCCTTTCAATATTAACATCCTGCCATGTCAATGAGGCAATCTCTCCAAAACGAAGGCCACAGTGGAGGGACAAGAGGGTCATATTATACACATCAACACTCTTTGCCTTGAGGGCTTCAAGTAGTTTCCCTGCCTCTTCTCGGGTCATAAACCGCATTCTTCCGTTGTCCGGCTTCGGGAATTTAACTTTCGCTGTCGGGTTCTCGCCGTCAAACACTCCAAGCCGCTTAGCCGTATTGAATATCTGCCTGACAATGGCAAGAGCATACTCAATAGAGCGCGGAGATTGCCCGCCCTCTGCCATGGTCTTTTTCAACTTTTCAAGGTGAAAGGGTGCAATGTCTTTCATAGGAAAATGTCCCAAGGTGGGAGATATCCAGACGTTGAAAAGCCCTTCCTCGCGGGAGACCGACCTTTCTTTTTTGTCAGCTTTTGCCTGGGGTAAATATGTTTCTTTGAAAAAATCATTTAAGGTCACTGCTTCTTTTTCAAGTCGTGCCTGTTCGGCCTTTTTCAGTTCTCGCTTTTTTGTTTCGATGTCCCGCTTTTCCTTCAGGCTTTGCGGCCCTTTTGCGCTTTTTATGTTTTGTTTGATTTCGCTCAAGCGTTCATAAGCCTTTGCCGCCGTCCAATTTTCTGAAGCCCATCCAAGGCCTTCTTCGCGGTCTTTCCCGGCTAACTTATAGCGGATTGTAAAATATTGATCACGCTTGACTCCATTTTTTCTGGTCAAATGTTCCCGATAGCGGACTCCCGGAAAATTTGTTTTTGTCCATTTTGCCATGACTTTTTTCTCCCTTCATGCGAAAGATTTTCATCCGTGCATCTTCCAGTCCCGCTATAGTCCCGCTTTTTTCGTTGAAACAGTGTGTTTTTAAGTGACGCCCCATGAAGGTAGAATAAGGCTTAATGGTTGAATTGTCAAGTGGTTTATGTGGCCAAATGAAACGATGTGAAAGTCAAAAAAACGGATTCCTAATCCGTGTGCCGTGTGTTCGAATCACACCGGGGGCACCAAGAAAATCAAGGGGTTACAAACTACAAGAAGCGGTTTGTGACCCTTTTTTTTGTGATTGTGATACATTTGTGATAATCGAAGGTGTAAGAGAATCCATGACCTCGATTCCCGCCCGCAAACTCTCAGGACAGTGATGTGCATACCGCATTACCATCGACGTATTCTTCCACCTTCCAAGCTTCTGAACGGTAAATAAATCAACCCCATTCTGAATAAGTCGTGTCGCAAAGGTATGCCTCAGATCATGGAAACGAAGCCTCGGAATACCAGCCTTCCCCTCCGCCAGATGAAAAGCCCTGATAAGAACGCTTGAACCGATTTCCTTGCCGAGGTGATTGAAGAAGACCAACGCATCAGGTTCCGGGTCACTAGGTGCTTTCTTTTCCAGAACATCAAATGCCGTGGCGCTGAGCGGTAGCGTATCCACCGACCGGTTCTTCTGTTCCGTGATAAGAAGGGTCTTCCTCTTAAAATCAATCTGTGACCATTTTAGTCTCAGAATTTCCCCCTGGCGAAGCCCGGTTTGAATTGCAAAGGTGATAATCTCCCGCAACCACAACGGTGAAGCTATTAATAACTTCCGCTCCTCATCCAGGGTCAACCATCGTTCGAGCTTGTTATTTACCCGCTCTTTTCGGACTCGGGCAACGGGATTATCCGTCACCCATTCCCATTCCTTCATGGCAAGATTGAAGGCGTGACTCATCAATCCCAATTCATAATTGATGGTCCTGGGCGATACCCCATCATCTCTCCGCTTCAACTTATATTCGGAAATCATTTTGGCAGAGATTTCAACCAAGAGGGTATCTCCAAAAAAGCCCTTCAGATGCTTTTCAATCCCCCTATCCCTTAAATAAGATGAATGTGCCTTAGAGACTGCGGAGTATTCCTCCATATAGCGGTCCATAAGCTCATTAAAGGTTTTATCTTCACCTTCCAGATGCGGGAACCACTTTCCTTCTGCTATTTCCCCTTTTAATTTGTCAAAGATCCGTGTGGCCAGCCTCTTGTTCTCCGTCTCTGTTGACTGCCTGAACTGCTGACCATTGTGAGAAAAACTCATCCACCAGACCGGTCCTCTTTTATATAGACCCATTGTGTATCTCCTTTTTGGGTCCCTCGATCCGGTCTGATTTCCCGTGACAAGGATTATAGACTTCATCGTTGCTTTGGTCAATTGCCTTCCTGATCAGTTTATCAATAGGGATATTGGCCTTTCTCTTTCTTGATTTATTAGTTCTTTGGATACCGTTGACCTTCTTGTTTTCCATCCAGGAATCTATCTCCTGCTTCCTGAACCTGATAAGTCTCCCTACACGATAATGAGGAATATCAGGGACGATGTCATAAAGGGTCTTTACCTTGACCTTCAGATAAATGGACAGGTCTTTAATATCCCAAAACTCGCTTAGGAGTTCCTTTTCAGAATGGGGGTTCATCATACTTCCTCCACTCTTCCAGGGCTTCATGTGCCATAAGTTCTATTTCATCGTCTGATCTTTCCCCTTCTTCCCGTAAGGTTTGTAAGGTCTCACCATAAAACTCCCTTTCTTCAGGAGAGTTAAAGGAGGGGTACCTATGTGCAGACTGCCTACCACTGCCTACCACTGCCAAATGTTCTTGATATTCTTCATCTTTTTCAGGTAGGCAGTTGGTAGGCTTTGACAACTCCCTACCTGCATATCCATACTGTTTCAGGAGGGTATCGTATTCCTGAGAGGTGATAATGATTTCCGAGTAACCGTGGATGCTACGGCTTTTTAAGCTCATCTTTTTGGAACGCATTCCTATCCACTGAGGGGAGACATGTTTGTCTTCCGGCCTTCCTTGGTTAAACCTGGTGCAGATTTCATTGATCTTGATAGTCCACTCAAGAAAACCGCTCAGGTTGTTTTCATCGGTAATCTCCTTGATAATGGAAACGAGACGGCCTTCCAGGGTTTCTTTTCTGGATGCATCCTTTTCACCGGCGATAGCGAGAATGGAATCTTCCAATGTCTGATGTTCGACAGGAAGGAGGCTATTTATAAAGAAGAGCGGCTTTGTAATATCCCACAGTCTGCCTGATATGCCCTCGATTGGCTTCATGTCGGCAAAGGTGGTGAAAAGATGTTTCGCCCTCCAAGCGGTAAGCCTTTCTTTCAGTTCCAGGCCCAGTTCAGGGCGAGGGTTTTCGTAATTGCCTGGAAGGTTCGGCATGCTAATCGGAAGGCAGCGGGTTTCAAGTATCTTGTGCAATTGTTCATTGCTGGATATGATAGTCGGGCCGTAGATGTCATAGTATACCGTATCTTTGAAGGCACCTTGGTCGGGGTACTGAACACGGCTGCACTTAGCGCCTTTTTCAGCCCGCAGGAGGAGGATATCTTCACACCCTCCCCGTTCTGCCTTCTTGGATATGTCCACCAGATCAAGGAATAATGTCCCGTGCAGGTTCTGGCTATATCGAAATATAGTGGCTTCCCGCAGCTCAATAAGGTGTATTCCACGGAAGGCGACATAGGCAACTGACTTGCCGGTTCTGCTCTTTCCCCTCTCCGGCACGGCCTGGAAGAGGATATAGGGGCAGTAGTCAATACCGGGATGATCGTGCAGATAGGTCAGAAATACATAATGGGCGACAACAGCCCACTGTTCATCATCCAGGGCGGAGAATCGTTTCAGATAGGAGAGCAGGTCATCATATAGAGAAACATCTTCCTGTTTGAAGTATCGTGCAACCTCCGCAGCACGGGGAAGGGTGAACTGGAAGTGTTTTTTCTCAGGGATGGTGAAAGTCTCTGTCTCTGTGACATACTCATGGGTGAAGAGAAGTTTCCCATCCTTGATAATAGCATAAACCAGCTCCCCGTCATCATTGACGCATATGTCCACCAATCCCGGGAAATAGGCTGAAAGTGCCGAGTCGTTGAAGGTCTCCATTATCGGTCACCTCCCTCCGAAAGGGTCCCCTTCTGAATGGCCTTTTTAATGCAAGTCTCTTCAAAGTCCTTGGCGTTGTTTCGTCTGTTCAAACGATTTTGCAGTTCAAGCAGGGCATCATCACGATTTGTTATCCCCAGGCGTGCGGCAAAGGAGGAGAGACAGCCGTCTATATGTGAAAGGTGCCATTCGGGTGATACTTCCACCACCGATTTTGACACAGGCTTTAGCTCGTTTACAGGGACACCTTGATTGAAACATTCCTGGACGGCACACCAGAAGGGATGAATTGTTTTCCGCTCGACCTTTTCATTATCCGGTAGGCGAAGAGAGAACCACTTTGATGTGAGATGCCGCCACAATCCCGTTTGTTTTTGTTTCAGGTCATCAAGCGAGTTGATCCCAAACCGTTTAAGTTCAGGGCGGCGGACTTGAAACTCTATACGCCAGATATCTTCCGTTGATTCACGTTTCCAGAGATCAAGGAACCATAACTTTGTTCCTCCCTGTCTGACTTCCAGCCCTTTGTTATAGATACGAAGCTGGACAGGAGACTTTACATCCCCCACATAATAGGTTTCTAACTTATCCTTACCTAAGTAAAGATTGCCTTTATCGGTGCGAGTGGCTTTGTGTGAAAGCAGAAACTCGTGAGACAGGCCGCCGGGAATCCAGAAATCGGCGCACAGATCGACACGGCTGACCTGGACAAACTGAATTTTCCCCTTTCCGATTGCCTTCAGGTCTTCGGCGATCCAGCTTAAGGCTGTTTCAATATCACTGAGCCAAAGCGTCTTGGAATTTATGGAGAGATAGACGTTTGGAGTTGTTCCCGGCTTCGCAGCTTTAGCGATAAAGAGATTGTAGGCTTCAAACTGGAGATGGAAGCGGTAGTTTTTACCCTTGCCCCCTGGTCTGAAGATACAGGTTCTTCCCGACGGAAGACCGATGAGAAGGCCCCCTTTCTTCCCGGCCTCCCGTTTCTTTTTGTCGAGAGAAATCAAACGCCGTTTCCAGTCTGATCCCCACACGACATACAAGCCTAAATCAAGTGAATCAATGCCGCAGAGTAGAAACTTAAACTCTTCTACAAGTGGGGTTGAAGCATGGCGTGTTACAGATAACGCCATGCCGGGTTTTGTATCATCAACAGGGGATTTATCCGTTATCGATGAGCAGGCACAATCACATATTGAACCGTTCCCGCACTCTCCCTCGCTCGCGCTCTCTCTGCGGAGTCGCTCCTCGGTATATGAGCCCGAATCAGTATGTTGTATGTCTGCCATAAGAAAAGCTCCCCAATAGTTTATTGGAGAGCTTGCTGACACATGCACAAGTTATAGCTACAAATGTTTTAGATGTGTCAACAAGCCCTCAAAATTAATTCCTGATCAAGCATTGAACCCATCTAAAAAAGTTCGTACCTGATCCCTGCTTTTATATTCCTGTTACTTCTCTTCTTACTCTTCAGGTTTCGTCTTACTCTTCTTACCCCTAAGTCTTTGCCTGATATCCTCAAAGATTCTTGCCATTGCCCAGAGGCCGACCTTGTTCATGATCGTAAGTTCTTCTACTCCTACTTCAACAAGGTTTGAGATCAATTTGCTTCTCGTAAGGTCACCTTTTTCCGCAAACTGATCAATCTTCTCAACAAGGTCTTTCTTTATCCAGATTGTAACGGCCTGTTTGTCTCCCTTTTCTGCTGGCATCTCTCATACCTCCTAAGTGTTGGATGAGAGTCTATAGACTTAAATATTGTTTGTCAAGCCTTTTTTATGGGGAGTAGGGACTCTTCCAGGCTCTAGGATAAGAGTGTTAATTTTTGTGGTTGCAATGATTGTCTGTGAAGGGTTGGTTGGCCTTAAAAATTCTTGTTTAGTTCACCTACGAGTCCTTAGAATCATTTTAGAAGAATATCAACGATTACAGTTTGAGA
>CAZNBR010000032.1:13584-16891 GCA_964571315.1 uncultured Syntrophaceae bacterium | reverse complement strand
GTCGAAATGACAGGAGGGATGGTCGAAATGACAGGAGGGATGGTCGAAATGACAGGGGAGGGCGGTCGAAATGACAGGGGGGATGTTCGAAATGACAAAGAGGAGGTTCGAAATGACAGAGGGGATGTTCGAAATGACAGAATAAAGGACATCCGCTGAGAAGGACCCCAGCCTTACACCCTCCGCTAAAGTGAGAATTCGGTGCAAGTTCGGCGGCGGGCAGGATATGTTCCCCGCCCTCACGTCATGGCGACGAGGGGACAGGGGCCCTATTTGATGATGTTTGACCGCAATAGTTTTTTCAGCGTTTCATAGACATCTATTTTAGATCCTTCTTTCCGCATGCCTGCGGCAACGACAATCACCATGATTTGATTCGTTTTCACTTTGTACACCACTCTGTATCGACCGGCGGCATGAAGGCTGCGGTATCCTGCAAGATGGCCGGACAGCGCTTTTCCCTGTTTCTCGGGGGATTCTTTCAGCGCATCGATCTTGCGCGCGATGACGTTCCTTGTTTTGCCATCCAGTGAGGTCAGGTACGCTTTTGCCTCATCGGTCAGGATGATTTTATAATTCAATTTGAAGCTCCGCCTTCACATCTTCCCAGTCCGTCACCTTGCCGGATTCAATATCCTGCACCCCTCTTTTCAGTGCCATCATCATTTCCGGATCACCCATGATTTCGATAGTTTCATTCAAAGCTTCATACAGTTCCCACGGCATGAGCGCAAAAACCTGTTTTCCACGGGACGTGATCGATACGGTTTCTTCGGGCCCCATCTCCTTATGTAATTCGTTCAATCTTCGCCTTGCTTCAGATATTTGCATTTGTCTAATCATACGATACCTCCTCTACGAAAACCTGTCTTTTTGCTTGTACATCTAAGGGACCTTTACTGCAAGAAATATTGTAATGAGGGAAAGAGCACCTATTGTTTGGAGTAAAGAGTGAGGGGTAAGGGGTAAGGATGAAGAACAGGGGTTTAGAAGGTTGGGCGGTTTAGCAATATCTATCCTTCATTACGAAGAACGTCGTGGGTCCCGACACGTCGCAGCTCCATGTGTTCCTTGTCGAGTCGCAAAGTCAAGCGGTAACCTTTGCTGATGCGGATTTCGAATTTATCCGTTCCTCTCAGTTTCTTCAACCTCAGTGATGGATAACGGAAATCTTCTAAAAGTAGGCGCAACTGTTTATCGACTCGGTCCCGGATTTCAGTGGGCAGTGCCCGATAATCCCTGAGGAAGGCGTCGGTCCTTCTAATCTTCACTGTTGAGTTCCTTCATGAGGGCATCAAGATTATCAAAATTACGGAAGTTTCCAGCGGCTATGTCTTCGTCGGCCTGCCGTTCCTTTTCCTGCCATTCCTTCGTCCAATACCAAGCCTGATCTCGGGGAACCCTGATTGTCGTAACAGGCACCAGACGGGCAATTCCATCTTCGATCTGGATGTCGATCTCGTCACCAGGTTTCAGGTTCAGCGTCGTCATGACGTGTTTGGGAATGGCAATTTGGCTCTTGCTGCTGATGCGCATGGTTTTACCTCTTTACTTTTTTACTCAGAGTAATAATTTTTTACTTCTTTGTCAAGGGGATTAATTAGATGAGTTTAATTAGGGACAGAGCCCCTATTTTGGTGAGGAGAAAAGGAGCTCAAAGCTGAAAGCTGAAAGTTTCTCCCAGCATTTCTTGTATGTGGGGTTTCCGGGTCAGTGAGGTCAACCGGCTGTCGGGCGTGTCCAGGACGGGCGGTCTTCGTTCCGGGGAGTGGGCATCGGAGGCCAGGAAATGGACCAGCTGCAGATCGATTATCTCCTGACAGCATCTCAGCGCCTCTTCTCCGAATCCTCCGGTGAGGCTGCGGGCGGTTATCTGTGAAAGGGCGCCGGCCGAGATGATATCGCGCAGCAATTCAATGTTGTGCTGAATTGCCGGGTTTCTTTCCGGGTGGCTTATAATGGGTGTGATGTCTTTGTTCCTGAGACGGTTGATAAAATTGATGGTTGCCCCGGGGATGAACTGATCCGGGAGCTCCAGTGAGATATGCCGCCCCGCGTCGTTCATTGTCATGAGCCGGCCGCTTTCAAGCGCGTCTATGATCTCCGGGCTCAGGCGGACCTCTGAACCGGGCAGCACGGTCAGTGGGATATCGTGCTTTTCCAGCTCGGTGTTGAATTGTGTGCAGGCGGAGAGTATGTCCTTTCGCCAGTTAATATACACGCCGTTGAGGCAGTGTGGTGTGGCAACGATAACCCCTATGCCGTTTGCAACGGCTACGCGCGCCATTTCCAGGGCGTCCTCCCGTGTGGAAGGGCCGTCATCCAGTCCCGGCAATATATGCGCGTGAATATCAATCATGCTTAAAAGTACCTTGAGACCCGTGTAAAAGGTCTCGACTCTCATTAAGATTTCTCAGTCGTGAAGACTCCTTCGAAATGACAAATAAACAGCGCTCATCGAAATGACAGGATTCAAAGGCCAAGATTTCTCGTCGTTAACACTCCTCGAAATGACAGAAAAGCAACACTTTCCCACTTTGTCATTTCGAACGAATGTGAGAAATCTAAAAGGATAACCTTAGATTTCTCAGTCGTTAACACTCCTTCGAAATGACAAAAAATAGCACCCCTCGTAATGACAAAAAATAGCGCTCCTCAAAATGACAGGAGAAGGGGGTTCGAAATGACAGGATTCAAACATCCTTCTGTCATTTCGAGCAGAGCGAGAAATCTTTCTTCACCATTCAGCGCTCAAATCTTCCCAGTTCGGGTTCATTCGGTTCACCAATTGATTCTTCTTCTCTCTTCGCCATTTTTTTATTTCTTTTTCCCTGACAATAGCAGCAGCTATGTCTTGCGTTTCTTCAAAATAAACAAGCTTATTGACGTTGTATTTTTCTGTAAATCCTTTAACTAGCTTGTTCGTGTGCTCATAAAGCCGCCGCTCCAGGTTATTGGTTACACCCAGATATATCACTTTATTATTCCAATTTGCGAGCAGATAGACAAAGTATGTTTTGCTCATGACGGGTATTCAGGATTTCTCCCTTCTGTCATTTCGAGCGAAGCGAGAAATCTAAAAGGATAACCTTAGATTTTTCAGTCGTGAAGTCGTTAGAACTCCTTCGAAATGACAGGATTCAAAGGCCAAGATTTCTCGTCGTTAACACTCCTCGAAATGACAAAAAATAGCACCCCTTCGAAATGACAGCAAGATTTCTCCCTTCGGTCGAAATGACAAATAATGTTCAGAATGACAAATAATGTTCAGAATGACAAATAATGTTCAGAATGACAAATAATGTTC
>CAZNBR010000032.1:0-13484 GCA_964571315.1 uncultured Syntrophaceae bacterium | reverse complement strand
ATGTTCAGAATGACAAATAATGTTCAGAATGACAAATAATGTTCAGAATGACAAAGTTCAGAGCGCTTTCTTAGTCAACCAGATGGCTGTCGACATACCGGGTAAGGATCTCGGCCGTGGCGTTCGGTGGACGAATTACCAGAAAATTGTCAATAATTGAATGGGCAATCTCATGGGCCAGTATGCCCGCGGTCAGGTCATCCGCGTTTACGTATATCGTGTTGTTTTCATATATATACCAGGCCCGGTACTGGGGGCCGGTTTTATAGATGTCGTAGTGTGCCGAATGAAGCTGTTCCTTGTCGCGATAGATATTAATGGTGACCTTTTTCAGTTTCTTGCGCATATCCAGTATCTCCATCACCCTTGCATACAGGGAATCCACTTTCTTTCCCAGTCTGCCGGGTAAATCCCCGGGTTCCCGGCTGGAGAAGAGCAGCTTGATTCCCCACTCACCCGGGGAATAATCAACACTGTCATCGAACTCTTTCAGATCTTCACCGGTCTGGTAGCGGATGATGGTGTGCCCGGTTTCAATGCTCCGCCAGGCGATGCCGCTCGATGTCTCCGCGTTCGCCACCCCGCACGGATACAAGGCGATGAGGACCGCCCATAGTATGACAGATAGGGATGATGCTCGTATGAGATTTCTGGTCCCCATAGAGATGATATGCCCGCCTTAGATCTTGAAGTTCTCTTCGATCTTTTTATGGAGATTGTTCAGGTCGTCAATCAGTTCTTGCGGCGCATTCTTTTCGGAGGCCGATTCGATGAGACGCTCGACCCCGGTTCGGACTTCCAGGACCCTTTTGTTCAAGCTGGCCGTCATCTGGGTCAG
Source organism: uncultured Syntrophaceae bacterium (assembly GCA_964571315.1). GTDB lineage: Bacteria > Desulfobacterota > Syntrophia > Syntrophales > UBA2210 > UBA6078. Next base: position 12,646 of record CAZNBR010000032.1, on the reverse strand, counting down.
GCCGTCTGCCAGGGCGGTTATCTGGTCCTTTTCCCGGAACATTACTTTTCTGGTGAGATTCCCTTCTCCTATCTCTTCAACCTCTTTTTCCAAGCGGAACAGAGGACCCGCGATCTTGTGAGAGACAAAGAGGGTAACTGCTATCGCGGCCAGGGATATGAGCGCGAGTGTGATCAGGTTGGAAAAGATGATATTGGGAAGGATGGCTATCCCGGTATTCTCTATGGTCAGCCTTGAACTACGAAAAGAGGATGTCAGTGTGTCACGGCTCAGGATAAAGAGGAGGATCGTGGATATGCCCACACCGATGAGTGTTATAAAGGAGAACTTAAGGATGAATCTGGTCTGAAAGTCCTTTTTAACAAAATAGTTTCTTCTTTTGTATGTGGGTATTTGCTCGGACATGTCCCCTCCCTTTTTACCGCTATCGTGTCAATCAAGAAATGTCATTTCGACCATTATTCTGTCACTGCGGCCATTATTCTGTCATTTCGAGCATCATTCTGTCATTTCGACCGCAGGGAGAAATCCAGGATTTCTCAGTCGTGAAGACTCCTTCGAAATGACAGAGTATCGTTGACATGACACTACTTATAGAGAAGCTCTTCGTTGATCTCGATCCTGGCCGTTTTCCTTAAATCGCCGATCCATTGACCTAACATCTCCGTCTTTTTCTCTCCCTTGATTTTTTCGATAATCCCTTCACGCAGGTTTTCAAGGGGCTGGAGTTCTTCCCCCGGTTTTTTCATGTCATTATAGGCGGACTCGATCTCTTCCTGGGAAACCAGGATTCTCTTTGTGAATTCTTCTCCCTTCATCTCCATCAGGTTTCTTATAAGCGTGCTTTCCCAGTAACGTTCGATTGTCCTGATGAATTTCTCCGTTCTGTCCAGCTGCAGCTTTTTCGCTTCCTGGATGAGGAGCTCCTTCCTTATAAGTTCCTCCAGAAACGCCCTCCTTGCTTCTTTTGTCAATTTGTAATCTTCATGAAGATCCACTACAGCGGCCAGTTGACTTTGAGACTCACCAAGGGTCAGGGGGCGGTCGTTTATTCTGGCCACTATTTCATCTTCAGCTGTCTTTTGATCTGGGGAACATGAAAAGAGGTGCGGGGATAAGATCAACAAAATCACGCAAAGAATTGCTTTCTTCATGACTGCCGGTTACCTCCCTGCGAAATGTGGGATACCACGCGTATTGCGGCATAACTATGTATGATATTGAGGTTCTTATAACAGAGAGGAAGAGGAATATCCATCTTTTTTTAATAGGATAGGCTTAATAGCGATCTCCGCGAAGCTATCGGTGTTTCCCATTTCGGCCATCCCTTCTGTCATTTCGACTATCCTTCCGTCATTTCGAACGGATGTGAGAAATCCTGACAGGTCTGCGTCACCAAGAAAGATTTCTCGTCGCTGCCGCTCCTCGAAATGACAGTATTCAAAACTCTCAAGATTTCTCAGTCGTTAACACTCCTTCGAAATGACAAAAAAGCAGCACTCCTCGAAATGACAGGGAAGCAACACTTTCTCACTTTGTCATTTCGAACGAATGTGAAAAATCCTTGTTTCGACCGCAGGGAGAAATCTTGAAAGATTTTCCCCTGACGGGGGCTATAGCTCGTCGCTGCCGCTCCTCGAAATGACAGTATTCAAAACTCTCAAAATTTCTCAGTCGTTAACACTCCTCGAAATGACAAAAAAATAACACTTCTCGAAATGACAGGAGAAGAGGGTTCGAAATGACAAAGTTCAAAGGTCTCGCGTGATCAAGGGTTACGGTCCGTAATTTCAATATTTTTTCGAACAGCAGACAATAAAGGGGTTACGATTTTTCGCAACCCCTTTATTTCTGGAGCCGATGAGCGAATTTGACCCGCTGACCCGCTGATTACGAATCAGCTGCTCTACCGGGGAACCCTTGCCAGCACTGCATTACCTCATGTTCAAATCTCACCAATGGTGAGTTAGTATTTTTCACCACAATTATCCGATCGTAATGCCTGTCGCTTCTGAGTGCTGTTCTCCATTCCATCAATATTTATTTTTATTTAATCAGGATTTTGACCCATTTTTTGAATCTGCCCGCCCGGAACTCTCCGCACCAACGCCCCGCCAGCCATTATCTCCCCAATACCGATCTTTCTGAAGAGTTGCAAATTTACAAATTTACAAGGTTTTTTATTCCTTAAATAGTTCTTGACAAAAATTGGGAAAGATGAAAAGAGTTGCATCAGTATCTTAATACGATATTCCATTTCGCAATACGAAACAACAGGACATGTACATGGCAGCTTTCAGCTCTGGCAAACAAAAACCGGGTAATCTTGTCCAAACAATTGGGAGAGTTTCGTTAATTTTGGACGTTTTAGGGAAGTTTCCACGAGGTATCAGTGTCGGAGAACTATCAGAAAAGGTGGGCTTACCTAAAGGATCCACCCACCGTTTACTTTCATCTTTGGTCTATTTTGATTTTGTTAGTCAGAATAAATCGACCAAAGAGTATCATTTAGGATTCAAGCTGGTGCAGCTCGGTAACCTGCTTATTAACCAGATTGATTTTCGAAACGAGGCAAGACCTTTTATGCAGGAGCTTGCAAAAAAGACCGGGGAAACCATCCATCTGGTCATACTGGACCAGAATGAAGCGGTATATATAGACAAAGTGACATTGAATCAGACAGGTCTGCAAATGATGTCGCAAGTCGGTTTAAGGATTCCAATTCACAGCACTTCCGTGGGGAAAATTCTGGCGGCATATCTTCACGAAGACGAGCTTGACCGAATACTGCACGAAAATAATCTTTCCAGACAAACCAAAAATACCATTACCGACAGTTCACTGTTTAAAGAACATTTGAAAAATGTCAGGGCTTGCGGGTATGCAATTGATGACGAGGAAAACGAAAAAGGAATCCGGTGCGTGGCCGCGCCCATTCGGAGCGAAAATGGAGAGGTGCTGGCCGCCCTGAGTATATCCGGTCCGTCGATTCGTCTTTCCATTAAAGCCATCAGGGATTCATTGAAGGATCAAATCTGCGACACGGCCCTGAATATTTCCAAAAAAATAGGATTTCGCGGTTAAAAGCTGTGTAATTCTTTAATAAGGCATTGTTCTGCTAACAGCAGTTGTTTTTCTGTCGACGGCTTACATAGTCAAGCATTCTGGCCCTGTTATACCTTTAGAGAAGATGATGGAGGCCTTCATGCAAGATAAATTTAAAAAGGCGTTGAAATTAAGAATTATTCCGGTAGTTGCCATTCATGATGCCGGTCATGCTGACAATCTTGCAGATGCACTGATCGCAGGGGGGTTGCCGTGTGCAGAAATCACCTTTCGCACTGACGCCGCGGCGAAAGCAATAAAAAAAATTGCAACCAAAGATGAAATGATTGTGGGCGCCGGGACTGTTCTGAAGATCGAACAGGTCAAACAGGCCGTGGATTGTGGTGCCTGTTTCATTGTTTCCCCCGGGTTTAGCCCTACGGTCGTCCGGTATTGCGTTGAGAACGATATCCCTGTCACACCCGGTATTAGTACTCCCACAGACATCCAAATAGCTTATGAATTTGGTTTGGAGATCGTCAAATTTTTTCCGGCTGAGGCGTTCGGCGGATTGAAAACGCTGGAAGCGTTGAGCGCCCCCTATCAAATGATGAAGTTTATTCCTACGGGGGGAATCGGTCCCCAAAATGTTCTTGAATACCTCAAGCATCCCAAGGTGCCGGCATGCGGTGGGAGCTGGATGGTAAAATCGAATCTCATAGTAAACCAGCAGTTCGATGAGATTACACGCCTTTCTCGCGAAGCCATGGAATTGGCAAAAAAAGCAGGTGAAGCATCAGGGTAGATATTCATCGGCAGGTGAACCATAATTGCTTCCTGCGGGCCGCAATAAAATGCTTGGATAATAAAAATAAGAGGAGAACGCTAAATGACGGTTCTTGATATCAAATCTAAAGATATCTGTAAATACGATCTGCTCGCGCTGGGCGAAATTATGCTCCGCCTGGACTCCGGTGACGGTCGTATTCACACAACCCGATCTTTCCGTGTCTGGGAAGGCGGGGGGGAGTACAATGTCGCACGTGGGCTGCGCAAATGTTTTGGGATGAGAACGGCGGTGGTTACGGCATTTGCAGACAATCCGGTCGGAAGACTGGTTGAAGACTTCATTCTGCAAGGAGGAGTGGACGTCTCGTTTGTCAAATGGGTTCCCTTCGATGGCATCGGCCGAACCGTTCGAAATGGCTTGAACTTTACCGAAAGGGGGTATGGATGTCGCGGTGCCATGGGTGTTTCGGATAGAGGACACACCGCCGCATCTCAGCTCAAAAGGGGTGACATAGACTGGGAAGAAATATTTGGACGACATGGTGTGCGCTGGTTTCATACCGGCGGCATTTTTGCAGCATTATCCGAATCCACTCCTGAAGTGATCGAGGAAGCCATGGTGGCGGCAAAAAAACACGGTACCATCATTTCATACGATCTCAACTACCGGCCTTCGTTGTGGCAGGACATCGGTGGCCGGACAAAAGCCCGGGAAGTCAACCGCCGCTTGGCACAATATGTGGATGTCATGCTTGGAAATGAGGAAGACTTTACTGTCTGTCTGGGATTCGAAGTGGAAGGATTGGATCAAAACCTGTCCTCTCTTGATGTGTCCAATTTCAAAAAAATGATCCGGGTTGCGGCAAACGAGTTTCCGAATTTCAAGGTAATCGGGACCACGCTTCGCACCGTCAAGTCAGCCGGTATCAATGATTGGGGGGCCATCTGCTGGACCGAAGGGCAATTTTACGAAGCCCCGCTAAGAGAAAATTTAGAAATTTTCGATCGGGTTGGAGGGGGAGACAGCTTTGCCTCAGGCCTTATCTATGGATTCATGTCAAGCGATGATCCTCAAACCGCCGTGAATTTCGGCGCAGCGCATGGCGCTCTCGCCATGACGACCCCTGGAGACACCTCCATGGCAACCGTCAAAGAGGTGGAAAAATTAGCGGCTGGCGGAGGTGCCCGAGTGGTTCGCTGATATGACCCCGGTAATCCGACAGGGGAGTGGTCATGATCACAGGCTGTTGCCGCTCATCGGGCCGTTGAAGATGGAAAAGGGAAAGGAGGGATACCGTGGAATATAGGAAGCTGGGAAGGACCGGGCTCAAGGTTTCAACCTTCTGTCTGGGGACCATGATGTTTGGACGCCAGGTGGAGGAAAAACAGTCTGTCAGAATCATTGAAGAAGCGCTGGGTGCAGGCGTTAACTTCATTGATACCGCAGACATGTATGTAAACGGAGTCACCGAGGAGATCGTTGGCAACGCGTTAAAGGGAAAACGGGATCAAATTGTCCTCGCATCGAAAGGCGGGCATGTCCGAAAACTGGGAAAGCGGTGGGGAGAGCAAAAGGATTCAGGTCCGATTGACCTGGCAAGACCGAGGGCTTTCCATAAATGGCCCGGGCAGGAGGATGTGGGGCCCAACGACATGGGCCTGTCGCGAAAACATCTCATGCAGGCGCTTGAGGGAAGTCTTAAACGCCTGAATACGGACTATCTTGATATCTATTATGCCCATATGCCGGACTATGATACTCCCCTGGAAGAGACGTTGCGGGCGATGGACGATATGGTGCATCAGGGAAAGGTTCGCTACCTGGCCTGTTCAAACTTCCGTGCATTTCAACTTTCCAAGGCATTATGGCTAAGCGATAAGTATAATCTGGCGAGATGGGACTGCATTCAACCCCCCTATAATTTGCTGACCCGGGATATTGAGTATGAGCTGCTGCCTTTGTGCGCCGAAGAAGGCGTGGGGGTATGTGTGTTCAGTCCAATGGCTGCAGGATTTCTTTCCGGTAAATACGACAAGGAAGCAGGTCCTATCGAAGGCGCTCGGTTCAGTCTGGCACATCTGGGCTATCGGTATAACGAACCCTACTGGAATGACAGTAACTTTACCGCGGTGGAACAGTACAAAAAAATCGCCGAGGAGCACGGAAGGGTCTTGTCTCAATTTGCCCTGGCATGGGTGTTGAGCAACCGGACAATTACCGCGGTCGTCTGCGGGGCAACCTCAATTGAACAGTTAAAGATGAATATGGCTGCTACAGAGATAAAACTGTCGGAAAAGGAACTCGCCGCCTGCGACGAAATCTGGAACCAACTCAGGCCTCGAGGAGTATTTTATGGCAGATAACAGGCGTAACCGCCGAATACAATCCTGGGAAGGAGAAAGGGGGTGATAATGCCTGATGGTTTAATAGGGCTTCCGCATCGCCCGGATATATCAAGAGACAGAAATTTTATAATCGGAATACAATCTACGGAAACTTGACCTTGTCATATATAAACATATTGTGAGCAGTTAAAATGCAAATTCCTCCTGAAAATTTTCATGAGATATTCGGGTTAATGTATGAACAAAGAGGATTTATTTGTTCAAAAGATCAAAAAAAGGAGGAATTGCGATGAAAGTATACAAATTAAAATGGGTCATATTTCTGGGGGTAGTGGTGCTTTTAATCGCGGGGACGGCCGGCCTGGCAGAGGCCAAAAAAATTACAATCAGTCTGGACAGTCCATTTAAGGCCGGACATATTCTTTGTGATGCCGGTGATAAGTTCAAGGAACTGGTGGGCAAGGCGAGTGGGGGAGAAATCGAAGTTCAGGTCCGGCCGGGGAGCGGTTCGGAAGAGGAAATTAATGAATGGTGCAGCAAAGGCAAGGTAGAGATGCAGGCGACGGGAGGAAGGCCGCTTGAAGTCTTCGCGCCGCAGTATTTCTTTTTCAATGCGCCATACGTCATGAAGGACTTCGAACACTTCATGAGGGTCTGGGAAGCGCCCATGGGCAAGGAGGCCAGAAAGCTCGTGGAAGATAAGGGGAATATGGTGTATCTCGGCATCGTCTATCGGGGTCTTCGACAGACCACATCCAATAAACCGATTTATACACCGCAAGATGTCGCCGGTCTGAAACTTCGGCTGCCGACGGTAAAAACCTGGATTGCCGTCTGGAAAGAGATGGGGGCCAGCCCGGTGCCGATTCCGCTTCCGGATCTCTATGCTTCCCTGAAAAGCGGAAGGGCCGAAGCATCCGAGGGAGATCTGCCGCAGATCGCCTCGTTCAAGTTACATGAAGTCCAGACATATCTGACGATTACCAATCACCTCGTGCAAACAGGCGGGATTTTAATCAACAGGACTTTCCTTACCGGCCTGTCTAAGGATAGGCAGTCCCTGATTCTCAACGCAGCCAAAGAAGCGACGAATTGGGCCAACAACAAGATAAAGAAAGGTGAAACCCTTATACTTGTTGAACTTCAGAAAAAAGGAATGCGGGTCGTCATCCCGGATGCGGAAGCTTTCAGGGAAAAGGGAAAACCTGCGGTAGAACAGTTATTCAAGACGGAATGGCCCATTACCACATGGGAAGCGGTTCTGGCGCAATAGTTGTCGGGGGAAATAACGATTGTTTTAATCTTAAAAAAACAAAGGAGGTGTAATATGAAGTATTTAGCAAAATTAGCGAGAGTGATGGGCGTTTGTCTTGTGATTTTGACACTGATCAGCTTTTCCAGTGATTTTGCATTTGCCAAAGACAAATACCCTTCCCGGGAGATTGAACTCATGATTCCCTGGGGCGTGGGTGGTGCCACGGATGTTGTTTTCCGGACTTTTCTGTCCGTGCTTCCCAAGTATCTGAAGGAGCCTGTCATCATCGTAAACAGACCCGGCGGCGGCGCTGTCCCCGGTTATGCGGAGGCCATGAAAAAGAAGCCGGATGGGTATTACGCTTTGGCCTGGATCTCAGCCTCCATAACCAAAACACAAATGAGTGAAGTGCCGTATGATTATAAGACGTTTGATCCGGTGATCATGCTAGTGGATGATCCCTGTTGGATTCTTGTGCCTGCAAATTCCCCCTTTAAAAGTGTCAATGATATCATAACTGCAGCCAAAAAGAATCCCGGTGGAGTCACCATGGGTAATGCGGGGGCAGGAGGGGGTACCCATATGATCGCTCTAGCCTTTGAAAAGGCGGCCGAAGTTAAGTTTAACCATGTTCCGCATAAGGGTGGCGGACCGACCATAGTGGCTGCCGTCGGTGGACATATCGATGCCTGCAACCTGTCTCCACCCGAAGGTGTGCCCCAGATCCAGGCCGGACAGTTGCGCTGTCTTGCCGTTTTTTCTGAAGAGCGCTTGAAAGATTTCCCGGATATCCTCACCGCCAAGGAGCAGGGGATCGATTTTGTCATGGGGCAATGGCGGGGACTTGCCGTTCCTAAGGGTACGAGCCCTGATAGGGTAAAAGTGCTGCATGACGCTTTTAAGGCGACCATGGATGACCCTGACTTTCAGGTGCTTGCAAAAAAGGGAGGTATCTCTTTGACGTACAAGAGTACGGAGGATTTTCGTCGGCACATCGCCAAGGAGAACGAATTCTACAAAAATCTTATAATCTCAAATAAGCTGGGCACCCGCTATAACAAGTAAAATTCAGGGAAATAAATGACCCAGAGACAAGATGACTGGCAGCTGGCAAAAGCAGCTAGCTGCCAGTCACCTTGTCAGGGTGAGGCGTTTGATGAGTAGAATAGAAACAAATATAATTTTTGGTGTATGTCTGATGATTCTGTCCGTTGTGGTTTTTGCGCTATCCTTCCAGTTTCCCGAGCAGACTCTGGCCTTCTCACCTAAAATATTTCCCCGTTTCGTCAGCATCTGTCTCTTTCTCATATCCGCTATCCTTTTTGTACAGGGGATTCGGGCGGACAAAAAAACCAAACCGGATGTTAATAAGGCATTTTTAAAGATCCTGGCTACAGGCATTCTGATCTCTTTTGCCTATACCCAATTACTACCCGTTATCGGATATGTTGCCTCTACACCCTTCTTCATAGCCGGAATAATGCTTCTTTTTAAAGAAAAGAGCTGGGTAAAGATCGCGGCAACCTCTGTCATTACATCCGTCATACTCTATATTCTGTTCAGGATCGTTTTCAAAGTGCCTTTGCCCCGATTTGACCTGTTTTAAGAACGAGAAGGGAGCACATGTCTATTATTCAAGGCTTTTTACACGTATTGCACCCCTTGCATTTCCCCTTTCTACTGTTAGGGGTTGTCCTGGGGATTATTGTTGGTGCCCTGCCGGGCCTCACGGCGTCAGTGGGTATCATTCTCCTCCTTCCCTTTGTTTTCAATCTTGATGCGAGCACCGCCATGGTGATGCTTTGCGGGGCGTTTTGCGGCGGTATCTATGGGGGATCCATATCGGCTATTCTTATTGCGACTCCGGGAACACCTTCAGCGGCAGCCACCGTCCTCGATGGATACCCGCTTGCCCAGAAAGGCGAAGCGGGTAAAGCGATCGGAGTCGCCACGATTGCTTCCACGACCGGCGGAATCATTTCCACATTTTGTTTAATGTTTTTCGCGCCAAAATTGGCCCGGGTCGCTCTCCAATTCGGCCCGGAAGAGTATTTTGCCCTGACCGTATTCGGGCTAACCGTTATCGCAAGCGTAGTTGGAAAATCCCTTACCAAAGGACTGATTTCAGGCTTTTTCGGACTGCTTATCGCTACGGTGGGCATCGATCCGGTAGAAGGATATGCCCGCTATTCCTTCGGTATCCCCAATCTGATGGGCGGATTTTCCCTGTTGCCTGTATTGATCGGGATATTTGCCATATCTCAGATCTTTGTTCAAATGGAGTTGGTCGGTAAGAAGGAGTTTAAAAAATTCAACCAGAAGATCGGTAAGGCATTTCCGTCTTTAAAAGAAATAAAAAAGATCTTTCCAATTATTATTTCCAGTTCCTTCTTAGGCACCCTCATCGGGATCATCCCGGGAACAGGGGGGGCGATCGCCTCTTTCCTGGCTTATAATGAGGCCAGGAGGTGGTCGAAAGATCCCGATTCTTTTGGAAAGGGGAATCTTGCCGGAATTGCCGCGCCTGAAGCGGCAAACAATGGCACTACCGGCGGGGCGATGGTGCCGCTTTTAACCTTGGGGATTCCAGGCGATGTGGTAACTGCGGTTATGCTTGGTTGCTTCATGCTGGTCGGCCTAAGACCGGGCCCTTTGCTGTTCAAGGAAAATCCTGAAGTTGTATCCGCAATCTTCGCCGGGCTTCTTGTCGCCAATGTATTGATACTTATTTTGGGGTTTGCCAGTGTTAGAATTTTCCCCAAAGTTTTAAAAGCACCTCCTGCGATTCTCTTTTCGGTTATTTTCACGCTCTGTTTTCTGGGGGCGTTTTCACTCAACAACAGTGCCTATGATATGCTCATCGCTCTGATTTTCGGCATCATCGGCTATATCATGCAGAAAAACGGTTTTCCGGCCGTCCCGGTAGTTCTCGGAATTATTCTGGGACCCATCGCGGAAGATGCGTTAGCCCGAGCTCTGATCATATCCCAGGGAGACTGGAGCACACTCTTCAACTCTCCGATTGCCATATTCTTTTATGTAATTTCTACAATTTCTGTAATTTATTCCCTTAAGCGGCAGTTTGCTGATGGAGGGTCAAAGGCTGGACAGACTGATAAAAAATAGAGGAACAAGACATGGAAAATATGTTTAGTCTTAAAGGAAAAGTGGCAATTATTACCGGCGGGAATGGTGGTATCGGAAAAGAGATTGCCCGGGCTTTCGCTGGCATGGGCGCAAATATTGTCATCGCGGCCCGCAACGAGCAAAAGACCGCGGATGCGGAGTGTGAAATCAGAGAGGCCTTCGGCATCCAGGTGCTGGGTCTGAAAGTTGACGTGACAGATGAGAGGCAGGTCAGGCGCATGGTGGACCAGACCCTTGAGAAATTCAAGCGCATCGACATTCTGGTGAATAATGCCGGGATTACTATCCGAAAGATGCCCCAGGATTATCAAATGTCGGAGTGGGACGAAATTCTCAGGGTCAACCTGCGGGGTGTATTCCTTTGCTCCCAGGCGGTCTATCCGGCAATGAAGAAGACCGGTGGCGGCAAAATTATCAATATCGGTTCGATGACGTCTATATTCGGAAACGCGAAAATGGCGCCTTACGGCGCCAGCAAAGGTGGCGTTGTTCAGATGATGCGCAGTCTGGCTGTGGCCTGGGCGCCGGACAACATTCAGGTCAACGCTATTCTTCCGGGCTGGATAAATACGGATCTTGCCATACAGGCACGAAAAGATCTTCCCGGACTGGAGAAAAGGGTCACGGAGCGGACGCCGGTAGGCCGATGGGGTGAACCGCAGGACCTGGCCGGCGCGGCGATATTTCTGGCGGCTCCAGCCTCTGATTTTGTAACCGGGGTTGCCTTGCCGGTAGATGGTGGTTTTTCAATCATGCAGTAATCGTGGGCCTGGATGGTGACTTGAGTCGAAGAAATATTTGTCTTGTTGTATCACTTCGTGGAATAAATAATCGATTTCCCGTAAAAAACTTTTTTGTGGTCTATCATTAAAACGGTTCAAATGGAAAATTATAAAGTTGTCGTGATCAATCCAGGCTATGAATCTTATAAATATGAACAAGAGATTTTAAAGCCTGTTGGAGCTAAACTAATTATCGCTGGTGAGGATTGCATAACTGAGGAGTTAATAATATCCACTGCGTGTGACGCAGATGCCATTTTAGTTCGAGAGGCGCCTATCACCGGGAAAGTTATCGAATCTCTAAAGCGCTGCAAGATTATCGCACGTTATGGTGTCGGTGTTGATAACATCGCCCTGGAAATCGCCAGGCAAAAACGAATGTATGTCAGCATCGTTCCAGATTATGGTACGGAGGATGTGTCCGACCATGCTATCGCACTGCTCTTATCCTGTATTCGAACACTGCCGATTAGAGATCAAAACGTCCGTAAAGGCATATTCGAAACTGATATTATTGCCGAAATATATCGAACTACTGGCAAGAATTTGGGAATAATTGGTTATGGCAAAATTGCCAAAGCCTTCCATCGAAAATGGAAAGGTTTCCTTCCTTCTAATGTTCTAGTCTATGATCCCTTTGTTGATATTGATGTCACACAGAAAAATGGAGCCAAGAAAGTCGCGTTGGATACGCTGCTAACTGATTCTGACTACATCTCGATTCATGCTCCACTGACCTCAGAAACGTTCCATATGTTTAACGAACAAACCTTGAAGAAAATGAAGCCGACAGCTATTCTAGTGAATACTTCCCGTGGCGCGATCATAGATACAATCGCTCTTGCTAATGCCATCAAAGAGGGAGTAGTTCTGGCTGCTGGCCTGGATGTTTTCGAGAAAGAGCCAATTCCAAAAGACCATCCACTAATTTGCCTCCCCAGTATGGTGCTTACACCTCATATGGCATGGTACTCAAAGGAGTCGACCGGGGATCTTCAGAAAGGGGCGGCCAGAGAAGTCAGAAGGGTACTTTCTGGGGAAACTCCGCAGAACTGGGCAAATCCCTGGTAGAACCTGAATAAAGGCGGATTCAAAGATATTCATTTTAGGAAATTATTAAGGATTGTTTCTTTTTCTCGAAAATACTGATCAGAGTGAGTGTTTGCACATATAGTATTTATCAAAAGGACCAGGAGGTTATCCGGCATATATTTAAATGAGTTAATATTGATGGTCTCGTAAAAAGTCAATTCCGATGAATATGTCATTTCGACCATGGGGA
>CAZNBR010000031.1:0-16894 GCA_964571315.1 uncultured Syntrophaceae bacterium | reverse complement strand
CCCCTCGGAGATATCTGGAGGTCTTCATACGTTGAAAGCTCCGTGATGGAAAAACAGTCGTGGACCTCCATCATGCTGATCTCTTCGCGGGGATTTGTTATGCCGGCCTCCTTGAAGGCCGCGCATCCGGCCCGGTAGCTGGGCATGACGTGGGTGCCGTCCCACTTCTGGTGCGCCATCTCCTCCCCCGAGGTGACGGCTATCTGCAGGCCCTTGACGTAGACGGGGTCTTTCCTGAAGTCCTTGGCCCTGTCGGCGCGGCAGACGATGGCACACGCGGCCCCATCGCTCACGCCGCAGCAGTCAAAGAGACCCAGGGGCCAGGCTATGATCGGGGCGTTCATGATCTTTTCGATGGACACCTCGCTTTTCAGGTGCGCCTTGGGACTCAGGGTACCGTTATGGTGGCTTTTTGACGATATGTGCGCCAGCGCCCGCTTCCCCTCCTCGGGGGAGAGGCCGTATTTGTCGAAGTATGCCGTTGCCAGCATGGCGAAACCGCCGGGGGCCGTGAGATTGGCAAAGATGGCCCTGTTCTGCGATCCCAGCAGGTTGCCGAAGTCGGGGAGGCCGCCGTACCCGGTGTCTTTCAGCTTTTCAACCCCCATCGCCAGCGCGATGTCGCATGCGCCCGAGGCGACCGCATAGCAGGCGCCGCGAAAGGACTCCGTCCCGCTGGCGCAGAAATTCTCCACCCTGGTCGCCGGAATAAAGGGCATTTTCAGTGTCTTTGTCAGTGACAGGGCACTCTTGCCCACGTTGACCTCGTCGAAACAGGTTCCGAACCACGCGGCATCTATGTCTTTTTTTTCTATACCGGCATCGTGCAGGGCCTCCTGAAACGCGTCAACCATCAGATCGGATGCGCTTTTATCCCACAACTCACCGAATGTGGTGCATCCCACACCTATTATGGCCACCTCATTTTTTATTCCTTTTGCCATCGGATAGCTCCTTTTTCACAGATTGATGGATTACGAATTTTCGTATTACCGTTTGACAGGCACCGCCTTCCAGAAATAGCCGTAGTAGCCCCTCTGGGGGTCTGCGTACTTCCTTCGGAAGCTCATGGTAACCGGCATCTTCACCTTTACGGAATCAAGTGAGCAGTCGGTGAGATCGAGCAGTATCCTCCCCCCATCCTCAAAATCCACCAGACCATAGATCTGGGGAGGGTCCCAGCTGAAGGCCAGGTTGTCTCCGGTATAGGAGGCGAGAACGCCCACCTTGTCGGAGAAGCGGTAGTCTTCCATATCGTCCACGGCGCCGCAGTCCGGGTTCACGCAGATACGCTGTTTCGGATACTGCGGGGTTCCACAGGCCTTGCACCGTGAGCCCACGAGGGCGGAGATGGCGTTTCCGTCTCTTCCGAGGGCGCTCATCGCCGTCGGGGATATCTCTTCTCCCCTGATCCCCACCTCCAGGGGGATGAGATTCCTGAAGACCAGGTATTTTGCATACACGGACAGGTCATTTCTTTCGGCGAGATGCCCCCTGATTCCTTTCCTGCCGCTCTTTTTGGCCTCTTCTATCTTGCCCGTTACCTCGAACCAGAGGGCGTCGCTGCCACTTCCGTAGCTGGCAACAAGGATCTTGTCCCCCGCTTTCGCCTCTTCAAGCGCCGCCGCCAGCATCATGAGGGGCAGGGCCGCGCCGGTATCGCCCACCTGTGCGATCATGGTGTCCTGCATCTGCTCCGGAGCGGCGCCGATGGCCTTGATCAGGCCCTTCATGGCGCCCGCGACGGGGCAGGCCAGAACAATCTTTGCGAAATCGGTGATCTTCAGATTGTATCTGTCCAGCAGCCCCGCGACCGCCTGGGGAATGATCCTTGAATACCCCGCATCGCGTATCCAGCGTTCTTCCCAGCCGTGGCAGAATTTCTCTTCCTGGGTACGCCGGAAATCGATAAAATCGGAGGAGACGGAAAACGAGCCCTTGAACTGTGCCAGGACATTCTCATGTCCCGTCAGAAAGGCCGCCGCGCCGTCGCCATAGGTGTGCTCCTGGGAACTGCCCGGTTTTGCGAGTCTGTTCTCGCTCGAGCAGACCATCGTGCTCCCCCCCTCTGCCGCGTCGAGGGCACAGAGGAGGGCGCTGGTGCCGGCCCTTGTGGAACCTCCGAAGTCGGCCGTCCTCACCCCCGATGGAAGGTCAAGGCCTTGAGAGACAATCACAGCGTTTTGCCTCTGGGCGAAGGGGATCGACGTGGATGCCAGATACAAACCGTCGACAGACCCCCGAGATTTTTTCCCCAGACAGTCCAGGGCCGCCTCAACGGCCATCGTTATGCTGTCCTCATCATGGTTTGCGACCGCCTTTTCCCCCCGTGCCACGGAAGCGTTTGCCGGGTTGAACCACCCCAGCTGCTCAAATATGACCGTGCGATTCATCCTGTACCAGGGGATATAAGCGCCGTACGACGTGATACCAACCATAGTCCCTCTCCTTTGTATGTATTTGATGCGGCTGTAAAAGCCGGCACAGTATCTAAACACACCCGATGCTCGGCTCCCGCGTGGCGGCTAAGATCCCTGAAGGCCCCTCGCGGCTTCCCATTGAGTTTCAACCGTATCAACTATGATGGTCTCGTAAAAAGTCAATTCCGGTGAATATGTCATTTCGACCATGGGGAGAAATCTTATCTTTTAAGCATGTTACGTTTTAAAGATTTCTCGTTTCACTCGAAATGACAAGCTAAGAAGACTTTTTACGACTCTATCAACTATCTATACATGAAAAATGAAACCACAAGAAATTACCCCCTGCGAATTGTGGGACTCTCGCCGAATACGGACATCACTATTACGAGGACAGTTGTTGTGTCAATAGTTTATACCGATTTTTGGACATGAAAACAGAAGCCAAATCCTTGCCGGAGGTGTATTGTCCGTACTTAGCTAAAATTACGGCAATAATCTGGATTGCTGTACCACCTGGCGAAGAGATAAAAATACTTGACATGGGTGCGGAAGGTAGGGTATGTACCTACCTAATGAACTAATCGGTATGGGCGAACCTATCAACAGGAATGGATGGTAAGAAAAATTCATACCTTGTGGGAGAATCTTATGGTTATTATAGAGGGGAAAACGTATTACACGACTACCGATGCGGCGAAAGCTCTTGGCGTCTCCGCGAAAACGATACGGAGTTATATAGAAAAGGGCATTATCCCGGAGCCTCCGGAGGTTCAATCCGGTTTGCGCACCTTTAAATTTTTTCCCCAGGATTATATGGGAGAGGCCAAAAAGATCCTTGAGAATTATCGCCGTAAGCATGTGGCTCTCAAGAAAGATAAGCAGCTGACCATTTTCTGATGAACTGTTTCCGGGGGTGAGACATCGGTTTGTAATTACGTAACCTTTTGCTCGATAGCAGATAGATGGAGGCTTTGGTGTTGTGGCTTCTCCAAAAGATATTTCTTCAACTGAAAGACTGCTTCAACTGATCCGAAATAATGAAAAGCCTGGTGACATGCCTGACACCGCGGCTGTTTCTCCATCCGGAAAGGCCAAGAAGGGAGGGACACGGGGATTTTTTGGAAACAAGCCCATATCCGTGGGGGTGGATATCGGCCCCGATGAACTGAGACTGGTCAAGGTAAGGCAGCTTTCGGGCGACCGGTGGGGATTGCTTGATTGTAGAAAGGTTTTTATTGAATCCGGGATGTCACGAGGCGCTCCCGAATTTGCCGATTTCCTGAGGTCGGAGCTTGAAAGGTTCTGCGGTTTCGGAAGGAACTTCAGTGTATGGGGCCTGATCCGGTCGGACAAGGTGGATGTGGAGAGTATCCGCATACCCAAAGTGGGGAGGAAGCAGATAGAGAACGCCGTTTACTGGACCGCGAAAAAAAATACGGTCTTTGATGAAAAGGAAACAATCCTTGAATTTGAAGTTCAGGGTGAGGTGGTCGAGGATGGTGTTGCAAAACTGTCGGTGGTGATATGCACCGCTTCGAAGCGTGAGGTGGAGGAGATGGGCGATTTCTTCAACGATATCGGTTTTCCGTTGACCGGCCTTACCGCTGCCCCTTTCGCCCTGCAGAATTTGTTCAAGGCCCACTGGATGTCCGTTCCCGATCGGACGGCTACGCTCTATATTGGAGACGATTCGTCGCGCATCGATGTCTTCTCCGAAGGGAATCTGGCGATGACGCGCGGCATACGGGCGGGAATCAACAGCATGGCGGAGGCTCTCCTGGAAAAGCACGTCACCTCTTCCGCCCTGGGCGAGAGGAGGGGGGAGCGGGCCGGTGCTGAGGCCGGCTCTGAACAGGCCCACAGCCCCATGAACATAGAAGATGCGAAAGATCTGGTATCCAGCCTGGGGTTCGATTCCCCGCCGCCCTACGGGGAGATTGATCGTTTCGATCTGAGCAGGGAAGAGATATTCGAAATGATTAATCCTGCCCTGGAGCGGCTTGTGCGACAGGTGGAGAGAACCCTTGAGCACTGCACCGTTATTCTGGGTGATGAAGGTATACATTCCATATATGTTTTCTCCGACACGGGTGTGTACCGGCCTGTCGTTGAGTATGTCGGCGGTCAGCTCAGAGTCGAGAGCGACGTGCTGGATCCTATGGCCCCGGGAAACCCATTTTCCGGCCGCAACATGGAACACACATTCACCTCCCAGAGGGCTTCCCTTACGCCTGCCCTGGGCCTGGCGCTGTCGAGCCTGCGTCGTACCCCTAATCTCACATTTACTCATACTGACAAGGAAAAGTTTGCGAGCATCCGCCAGGGCAACCGTATGATCGTTTCCACCTTCGCGGTGGCCCTGTTGATTCTTGTCGGGATCTTTTTCGGGATGGTGAATGCCATTGACCGGAAAGAGTCCGCGCTGGCAAAGCTTGATCAGCAGTTGAAGAGAGGCACGCAGGCGGCTGAGGGGGCCGCCCGTGCGATGGTTTCTGAGATCAAGGGAAACCGCCTTGCCCTGCAAAGGTTCAAAGAGAGGTATTTCGGCGTCGCGGTTATAGAGGAATTATCGAAACTGACCCCCACAGACATATCCCTCCTGACTGTTAAGATGGCCATGGGGGGGGGTGCCGTGGGAGAGGCCAAAAAAGCTGCCAAGGGCTCTACCGGTAAGGCGACCAAGGGGGGTGCCGTGGGAGAGGCCAAAGCTGCTGATGGCGCTACTATCAGTGGTGTCGTTACGGGGGATCCCGGTTCCCTTGAATCGATCCTGGCGAGATATGTGCTTGATCTCAAGAATTCCCCGATGTTCAGAAAGGTTACGATTGATAAAAATGCTATAGGGCGCTTTCACGCGGGTGAGGCGCTTCATTTTAGCATAACCATCGATTTTTTTTAAGGTATAAGATGAAGTTTATCCCGATGAAGATTGGCAGGATTCCCGGCCGGAGCGTGATGTATCTTGTGCTGTGTGTCGTGATCCTTGTCATCTTCTACTTTGCCGCCCTGTATCCGTATCAGCGGTCTCTGGGCGCCATCGAAGCGAAGACGGCACAGGTGACGAACCTCATAGAAAAACAAAGGACCCTGCTGCCCCTCTATGAAGAGATGGTAAAGAGAGGCGAGGACAAGATCCGGGGGACATTACCGGTACCCGACATGAAAGCGATTTCCAGGAGGGATATAGATGCCGTCTCTCCCCTGTTTAAAAGAATGGCCGAGGAGAACGGCATGCAGGTTGTTTCCATCAGGCCGGATGTGCTGGGCTTGACAGAGGAGTCCCGCGATCTGGTGGTTGCTATTCACCTGAGGGGAGGGTTTTTCGACTTCAGAAAATTTCTGGTAGGGGTGGGAGGGGTGCCTTCCCTCAAGCGGTTAGAAGAGA
This sequence comes from uncultured Syntrophaceae bacterium, assembly GCA_964571315.1. GTDB lineage: Bacteria > Desulfobacterota > Syntrophia > Syntrophales > UBA2210 > UBA6078. The sequence continues at coordinate 11,086 of CAZNBR010000031.1, read as the reverse complement.
TAGAGATCAGGCAGGAAACCGGTCATAAACAATTCTACCTCAGGGTGCGTCTCGCAATCGGGTAAGAGATACCCGGGCGGTGTGCCTGGGAACGATCAGTTGAGCGGACGGGAATTATGAAAAGGGTCACGGTGTCAACACGGGAGATGGTGGTGGTGGCTGTTATGCTGGTTGCCGTTCTGTACGGTGTACATGAATTCTTCGTTGCCTCATCATCGAAATCGTTGGGTGCCGGAGGCCGGGAGCATGCGGCACAGATAGACACTTTGATAGCGGAGGCCTCGAAGGTCCTCGAGAACCCCGGAACCTCTCCGGTTTACGCCGCTATTATTGCCGGGGTTGAGGCCGACTGGGGAAGAGACCCTTTCTACGCAGAGATCACACCTGTGGTGAGCACCTCAAATCTGGGTCCCGTAGCATATACCGGGTATCTGGAGATCGGCACGAGGAGGATAGCCGTTATAGATGGTGTGAGCTATGAAGCCGGGGATGAGCTGGAGGTGGGGGGATACCATGTGAAACGTATAAGGCCTTCCGCGGTCGTGATCAAGGAAAAAGGAACGGGGAAAAGCATCACCGTCCCCCTATTGGAGGATTGAGCTTTCATGGAGGATATGGCGCGTTGAAGATAATCAGAAGAGAAAAACTGGCACGGGTTGCCCTGGTGATCATGGCCGGTGTACTCGTCTTCGGTTGTGCCGGCACGAAGGAGGTCAAGAAGGATCCCTTCTTTGAGAAATGGAATCTCAAGGCGAAGGAATCCGTGGGCACATCACCGGTTGCCACCGTTCGCTCGCTGAAGATACCGGATGAGCCGGGCGCGGCGGATGTCAAGACGGAGCAAAAGGCCCTCCCCACCATGAGGATCACCCTCGTCATGCGTGACAACGATATCGCTGTCGCCCTTCGCACGCTGGCCAAGGCGGCCGGGAAGAACATCCTGATCAAGTCGGATATACAGGGAAAAATCAGTGTGGATTTCAGGAAGGTTCGGTGGGACGAGGCGTTTCTCAGCATTATGCGTTCCAAGATGCTCACATACGTATGGGATGGGGATATTATACGGATAACGACGGCGGCAGACCTGCAAAACGATCTGGCGCTGGAAAAGATTGAACGGGAGCGGAGAGAACAGCAGATCATGAAAAGCAGACTGTCCCCGCTGCTGTCGATGGTCGTTCCCATCAATTACGCGGACCCCGCCAAGCTGAAGGAGAATCTCGAAGGGTTCCTGACCAAGGATGACAAGGGCGAGCCGTACGGGTCGATACGGTTGAACGAACACACGAATTCACTGGTGCTGCAGGCGACCAAAAGCGATCTTGAAAGGATTATCCCCATGGTCGCTAAGATCGACAAGCCCACTCCCCAGATCCGGATTGAGGCGAATATTGTTGAGACGACCAAGGAGACCGCCCGGGAGCTCGGAATACAGTGGGGCGGCATCTACGGCAACACGACGGGGGGGAACAGTTATTATATTACCCCCGGCGGCAGTGCCGGCACGGCAGGGACGAGTCCCACAGCTGGTGGGTATGATCCCGTGTACGGCAGTGCCGGCATCAGCGGGCACGGCATGGGCGTTAACTTTCCGGTGGGTAGTACTGCAATGACTACGGCCGCTGGAGCGGCGTCGCTGGGGCTCATGTTTGGAAAGATCGGGGGGAGTATCCTGGATATGCAGTTGACCGCACTGCAGTCGGATGGCAAGCTGAATATCCTGTCCAGTCCCTCTATCACGACGCTGGACAATCAGATGGCATTTACCGAGAATGGCGAGAGGGTTCCCTTCGTCTCGTATTCGGACGGTAATCAGGAGGTCAGCTGGGAGGACGCGGTCCTGCACCTGGCAATCACGCCGCATGTGATTGACGGTGAGAACCTGAAGATGAAGATACTGATCAAGAAGGATGAGGTCGATACATCACGCAACGTCGCGGGGAATCCGTATATCATCAAGAAACAGACCGATACGACGCTGATAGTCAAGGATGGAGAAACCATCGTGATATCCGGGCTCAGCAAGCAGAGGACCTCCGGAGGGGACAGCGGTGTCCCGGGGCTCAAGGATGTTCCGGGCCTGGGCTATCTGTTCAAGGGGGACAGCAGGGCTGAGACGATGGAAGAGGTGCTGATCTTTATCACCCCTCACATCCTCAAGCCCCAGGATGTGCCGCAGAAGGCGGATGCCCCCCGGTAGACGACACATTTTTTCAAGGGACAGAATGCATACGGTATGGATTATTTCAGTGTATTAGATTTCAGCAGGGAGCCCTTTTCAAATTCTCCCGAGCCTGAGTTTTTCTACCAGTCTCCGCAGCATGTGGAGTGCCTGCAGAAACTGGAACTATCGGTGCGCCTGCGCCGCGGGCTGAATACCGTCATCGGGGATGTGGGGGCGGGGAAGACAACGATCTGCCGGCAGATTATACGGAGGTTTGCCGATGATAAAAACGTTGAGACATACCTGATGCTCGATCCTTATTTCGGCAGACCGATTGAGTTTCTCCGTGCCATCGTCGATATACTGGGGATCGCGGGCGGCAGCCCGGATCTTACGGAATGGCACTTGAAGGAGAAGATCAAGAACCATCTCCATGACAAGGGGGTGGGCGCGGGGAAGACCCTGGTCCTGATCATAGACGAGGGGCAGAAGATACCGGACTTCTGCCTTGAGATTCTGAGAGAGTTTCTCAATTATGAGACAAACGAGCACAAGCTGCTCCAGATCATCATCTTTGCCCAGAAGGAATTTTATCGGGTGCTTGAGGAACATACGGGGTTTGCGGATCGCATCAACTTTTCCTATGACCTTCGCCCCATGAACTTTACCGATACACGGGCGATGATACGGTTTCGTCTGGATACCGCCAGGGGGGAGGACGCCGGCAAAGATGTCCGCTTTACCTTCCCGGCTCTGTGGGCGATATATCGCGTCACGGGAGGATATCCGCGGAAGATCGTCGGGCTCTGCCACCGGATTATCCTTGCACTGATTATCCAGGATCGATTGAAGGCTGGACGTGCCCTGGTCCGTTTCTGTGCCCGCAGAGGAGAGACGCGCACAAGGTCGTGGAAGATGGCCCTGGCTGCCGTTCTCGGGGGTGTGCTGATCACCTTGATCGGGCTTGATTTCGGACATAACTTCTTGCTCACCGAGGTGCCGAAAAGGGCGGGGAGCTGGGTTGTTCAGCAGCCGGTGGATGCGGTTGCCATTCCCGTGAAGGTTCCTCCTCAAGCTGCCCCCCTTACTGCCCCGGGGCCTGCCCACGCTGAGAGGTATCCTTCTCAGGCAATCTCTCATGCCGAAGAGGAGCCTCCCCCCGCGGAGAGGCCTCCGGAGTCGCTGGGGTGGCTGATCGTCAAGAGGGACGGGACGATTTGCAAGGTAATCAGAGGTGTTTACGGGGGTGACTGCACCCCGGAGCGCATTGCATTGATGCGGAAGGCCAACCCCCATATACAAAATCCGGACAAGGTTGAACCGGGAGCCATGCTGAAGCTTCCCGCGGTTCCTTCCGATTTTCGCCCCGCGCTTGAGCGCTGCTGCCGGGTAGCGGTGGCCCGGAGAGACAACCTTGAAGATGCTTACGGGGTATACCGGGGGTATCTCGGTCATCTGCCCTCGATTCAGGTATTCCCCCACTGGAACGGACGTGAAGGCCTGCAGTTTGACATCATCCTGAAGGAGGGTTTTGCCGATGAAAGGTCTGCGCGCGGCGCCATTGCAGAATTGCCGCCATCCGTCTCTTCGGGCGCGCGGATTATCAAGGGTTGGGACAAAGACACGGTTTTCTTTTCTACGGTCGCATCCGGCTCGTAAGAGCGCGGGCGGGCAGTGCCGCGACGGCGGGGGGATATGAACGGGCGGATGCCGCTACAAGAAGGAAGGATCTGAAGGTGAAGATACGGAAGAAGTTAGGGGAGATGCTCATGGAGACGGGCCTGTTGACCGAAGGCCAATTGAGCCAGGCACTGGTCGGTCAGAAGGGGACAGGCCTGAAGCTCGGGCAATACCTGATCCGGGAGGGGATGGTCAGGGAAGATCAGATTATACATCAGATCAGCAAGCAGTTGAAGATTGAGAAATATGCCACGGAAAAGTATCCGGTAGACCAGGCGCTGGCAGGGCTCATCCCCTACGGGATGGCCCTGAAATATCAAATAGTTCCCCTGAAAAAGAAGATGCACCTCCTCACGGTGGCCATGGCGGATCCGATGGATATCAATGCCATCGACTCCGCTGAGGTGCTCACCAACATGGAGGTCTTGCCGGTTGTCTGTTCTGAAAAGGAGATAAATCAGCTGATTACCCTTACGTACGGGACTCAGGCCGGAGGCTTGCAGCAGGTTCTGGACGGGGTGGGGGACGTGGATGTTGATGTCGAAAAAGATACAGCTTTGACAGAACCGGATATCCGCGTCAGTTCTCTTCAGGGCATGGCCGAAGAGGCCCCCGTGATCCGTATCGTGAATTCGATCATTGCACAGGGCGTTCGCGAAGGCGCAAGCGATATACATATCAGCCCGGAGGCGGATAAGACCCAGGTGCGGTTTCGTGTTGACGGGAAGCTCCGTGAAGTTCCTTCGCCTTCGAAAGCTCTTCTGCTCCCCATCGTGTCGCGGTTAAAGATCTTGTCAAACATGGATATAGCCCTATCGAGAATTCCTCAGGACGGGAGGTTCACCGTCAAGATGGACAAGAAGGAGATCAATGTCAGGGTATCCTCACTCCCCACGATCCATGGGGAAAATATGGTCCTGCGTCTCCTTGATATGGGCTCCAGGGTCTATTCCCTTGCGGAGCTCGGGATGTCCGAGGAAGCGCGGAGAAAGATAGAGTCGGCCATTGTCAAACCATATGGCATGATACTCAGTACCGGGCCGACGGGCAGCGGCAAGAGTACCAGCCTCTACGCGATCATGAGGGAACTCAACAAACTCGATGTCAATATTATTACCCTCGAGGATCCTGTCGAGTACCGGGTGGATCATGTACGCCAGGTCCAGCTCAACCGCAAGGCGGGCATGACTTTTGCCAGCGGGCTCAGATCGATACTTCGCCAGGACCCCGATATCATGCTGGTGGGTGAGATCAGGGATGGCGAGACGGCAGGTCTCGCCGTGCAGGCCGCCCTTACCGGACACAGGGTTTTGAGTACCCTTCACACGAATGATTCGGCGGGGGCCGTTACACGGCTCATTGAGATGGGGGTGGAACCCTTTCTGATATCTTCCGTCCTCCTGGTTTCATTCGCGCAGCGCCTCGTGAGGGTCATCTGCCCGCACTGCATAGAGCCCGATACACCCCCGATGGACGCGCTCAGGGCATGGGGACTCGACGGGGTCGAGGGTGCCCATTTTCAGCGGGGCAGGGGGTGCGCCCAGTGCATGAATACCGGTTATAAGGGACGCACCGGTGTCTTCGAGGTCCTGCAGATTGACAAGGATATCCAGGAGATGATTCTGAAGGGAAAATCGGCGCAGGAAATTACACGGGAGGCGAAAGAGGCGGGGAAACTCCGAACCCTCAAGGATGATGCCGCGGACAGGGTGGTCAGGGGCATAACAACACTCGAAGAGGCGGCATCAACGGTTATGGTGGCGTAGAAGGGGAGGGCGGATGCCACATTTTTCTTACAAGGCTATCAACCAGAGAGGGGTCGAGATTTCCGGTGCTGTTGAAGCCAGCTCGGTTGAGGCTGTCCAAAACCTGCTGAGCGAACAAGGGCTTATCCCATCCGCTGTGACGGGAGAAGGCCGAACACCCGGTAACTTTCTGGTCGGGATAGAGACGTGGCTTGCCTCCGTCACCATGCAGGAGCTGATACTCTTTACCAAGCAGCTCAAAACCATGCTCGTGGCCGGGCTTTCGATACTCAAGGTGCTGGAGATATTGGAGCGTCAGACCCAGAACCTGAAACTCAAAAAAGCCCTGGTTTCCATGAAGGTGGAGATAAAGGAGGGGCTTGCCCTGAACGAGGCCTTCGGGAGACACCCGGGCATATTTTCCTCCCTCTATATCAGCATGATTGAAGCGGGGGAATCCAGCGGTACGCTCCCCGATGTTCTCGACCGCCTGGTCTATATACTGGAGCACGAACACAAGGTACGATCGGACATCAAATCGGCGCTGCAATATCCTATTATGGTTATGGTTGCCCTGGCGATAGCCTTTTTTGTGCTCCTCACCTTCGTGATCCCCAGGTTCGTGGGGATATTTACAAAAGCCGGTCTGGATCTTCCTCTGCCCACCCTGGTATGTCTGTATATGTACCAGTTTTTACTGAATTACTGGTACCTGTTGTTGAGTGGCCTTGTCCTTGTGATTCTGGCTTTGAGATTCTGGTTTAAGACCGAGCAGGGGCAGTATGTACGAGACAGGTTTATTCTACGGATTCCCCTGGTGGGAGTCCTCTTTGTCAAGGCGGCCATGTCCCGTTTTGCGAGTATCTTTTCAATCCTGCAGGCGAGCGGCGTGAGCGTCTTGAGAGCCCTTGACATCCTTTCCAGAACCATCGGTAATGCCGCCATAAGCAGGGAATTTTCCGGCTTGAAGGAAAAGATTCAGGAGGGGAGGGGAGTGTCCGGTCCCCTGAGGGCATCGAGGTACTTCACCCCCATGGTCGTGGATATGGTGGCGGTGGGTGAAGAATCCGGGAAACTTGAAGAGATGCTTCGAGTGATTGCGACCCACTATGACGATGAAGTGGAATATGCCGTGAAGGGATTGTCGGACGCGATAGGGCCGATCCTGATTGTTTCTCTTGCGGCGATAGTGGGCTTTTTTGCTATGGCCATATTTCTTCCCATGTGGGATCTTACAAAGATGGTCAGGTGACACAATCTCAGACATAAAGATGTTGAGTAACTGTCCAATATGTCGTATACGAAGGGGCAATTTTTCAATGGCAACGGCGAAAGTGAAACATCTCAACAAAAGGAGGTTTTCATAATGAGAGACACGCTGAAGAGTCAAAAAGGTTTTACGCTGATCGAAATCATAGCGGTCCTGATCATCCTGGGGATCCTCGCGGCAGTGGCTATCCCGAAGTATATGGATTTGACGGCGGATGCCCAGGCCCGGGCCATGGAGGGGGCTCGTGCGGAGGGGCTGTCAACGTGCAGCATCGCTTACGGAAAATTGATGCTTTCAAACAGCGGTACCGCGACTACCGCCGATATCGCTACCTATGCCGGTGTCAACGCCCCGGCAAGCGATGAATTCAGCTACACCTTCGCGGCCACCGCAACGGGCGTGCTGATCACGGTCGGGGGGAAGGCGGGTTCGGATTTTGCGGGCGCGACGGACGTTACCAAGATGTGGAAGAAGCCGTAGCGATACCATGTATGCGCTGGTTTTCAAAGGGGGCGGGATTTTTAATCCCATCCCCCATCCCCCCTTACCCCTTGTCCGGGATGAGAGGTTTGCGATAACTGCCATTATTTGTCATTGCGACCGCAGGGAGAAATCCGGGATTTCTCAGTCGCTAACACTTCTTCAGGGAAATGACAGAAAGATTATTCGTCGCCGACGCTCCTCGAAATGACAAAATTAAAGCTATCGAGACATTGATTGGCGGTTGTCGCTTTATACCCGGAGGCTCCGCATCTTTTTCTCATTCGGTGTATCTGCCCGGTATCGTTTCACCGGGATCCCCGGTCATTGAGATGCCCTGTAATGATGGGAATAAGTTCCTCCGGGTCCGGAAGGTACGCGTGAGATTTCGGATCCCTCAGTACCTGCCCGATCAGTTCATCCCAGCCCTTTGATCCTTTCAGGCACATGAGCTTTCCTATGACCCGGGAAAGTGCCTCTCTGTCGTTTTCCCTGGAATACAGATCAATGAGCGCAAGGATTCCCTCCAGGTCGTTCGGGTTTTTCTCGATATATCTTTCCCAGTAGAAAATCGCCGCCCTGTCGCCCCCCTTCCTGCGAAATGCCTCTCCCATTACGGACAGGGCGCCCGACAGATCCGGATCGAGCGACAGGGCGCGGCGGGCCTCCTGTATTGCCTGGTCATACTTTCCTTCCTTGAGCAGGACAAACCCCAGGGTGTGGCGGAAACAGGCATTGTCCGGCCATGATGATACGGCCGCCATGAGCGTTCTCTTGGCTGTGGACATATCGCCTTTCCGGATGAGACACACCGCGGCATCGTGATATGCGGGCCAGTATCCCGGGTAGGTTTCCATGGCGGACCGGAAGAGGGCCAGCGCCTTCTCATGGTCCCCCTTTACATGGAGATGATACATGCCGAGGTTGTACAGATTGACCCCCAGGTTGGAAAGATTTGTCTGCCGGTTGAGAGACAGCGCCCTGGTATAGGATTCATAGGCCTTGTCGTACAGGTTCAGATTCCAGTAAGCGGCTCCCAGATTGTTATAGGGGCGGCTGAGTGTGGGAGTTTTTTTTACATTGTCGGACCATAGAAGCAGCGGATGTTCAAAGAGGGCGTTGCGGATAAAGACCGTGTGTCCCTGTGCCGCGAGCAGAAAGATGAAGACGGTGACCATCGTAAACTGGATCGTCTTTGTATAAGAGAAATAATCTATTATATGAAGCATGAAGATGACCACCGGAACGAAGAAAAACAGGGAAGGGATATAGTTTCTGTGCTCATACATCAATTCGAGGGGGAGAAATGAGCTTTCAATGACGTGATTTACAAAGAAGAAAAGGATGCAAAAAGAGATAAGCGGTCTTTTCCGGGCGATATATACGGCGAGGGCAATAAGCAGCACGATGCCGGCGATAGCCGGAAGGGTGCTCCATGGTGTCAGGAGCGATCGTGATATCTCGATATCGTGGATCAGTGTCAGCCGGGAACTGATGGGATAAAGGAGGAGCGTTATGTAAAAGATGACGATCCTCGGTTCTGTCAGGAGCCGTTCGGTCAGCGTAAACGGCCGGTTCTTATACCCGTCAAGAAGGGTGGAGATGTCCGTATAGAGGAGACCAACTGCGACGACAACGAGGATTGCGGGGATGAGCAGCTTTACATTCTTTATGATGGTTTCCCGGGTCACGCCCTGTATGAGCAGCAGGTCGTACAGCCATATGCTGACCGGGAGCATGGCGGCATTCTCCTTGGTGGCGAGGGATAATGCGGCTGAAAGGGCGCACAGTCCCCAGAACAGCACCCCTCTCCACGGTCCGTCAGTGGTTCTCCCCTTGAGATAAAAGTACATGGCCATGAGGTACAAGAGGCCGGTCATGCTCGTCATCCGCTGGACGATATAGGTCACCGCGGTAACCTGCACCGGGCTGGCGGCCCAGAAGAACGTGGCCATAAGCGCTATAGCGTAAGAGGCGGGTCCGTACCGCTCCCGAACCGTTGAAAGCCTCAGCGTATTGTATATAAAGAGAAACAGAAAGACGGATGACAGGTAGTGGATGATGAAGTTGACAATGTGGTACCCGGCAACATCGAGCCTGCCGAAATAGTAGTTCAGGGCAAAGGTGAGATATGAAAGGGGTCGGGAAATGCCATCCCCCCGCGGGGCATACAAGGTTTTTTTGATGTCGGGCCAGTCGAGTGTCTTCAGAAAGATATTCCTGTTCTCAACGATATTGGGTCTGTCGTCGAATTGCCACGCGCCGTGAAAACTGTTTGCGTAAATGATAATCAGGAACACAAAAAGGGCAATACCGGCAAACGCGTATTTTCTCCCGTCGGGGAACCACCGTCCGATATTCAGATCAAATCCGTTGTCTTTAGTGATCATCGTCATCTCTTCTTGCAGTGTCTGTTAATTCCCGGGTGAGGACAAAGCTGAAGATCGGACCCAGGGTAAAGATGGGGATCAGGGAAGCCGCCCTGATAAGCAGTGACGCCAGTAGCCCAATACCGGTTCCAATGCCAAATAATCCAGAAGTCAAGCTGATAATTGCCTCTTGAATTCCGAAATTGCCGGGTGTTAGATTAAACAGGATGGAAAAAACTGAAAGCAGACTTATCAGAAAAACTGTTCCAAAAGAGATAGGAAAATCGGCTAATGTAATGAATGCTATCCAGAAAGAAACCCCATTTAAAAAAATACTTATAAGGGAATATATCGCCAGTTTAAAGAGCAGAGCCTTGTCTGCCTTTATAAAAGTCCATCCGTCAATTGAGTTGTTTATCATTGCTGTCAGGCGATTGGTCCGTGGGAATTTTACCGGGGGGAGCATAATCAACGTTGAAATTATTAAAACAACCGCAACCAAAAACGAAAACACCTGCCAGTAAAACGCTAATTTTTCTCCAGACGTTATCATAGTAATGACACCCACGACCCCAATAGCCCAAAAATATATCAGATAGCTTGCCGCCAGAAGTGATGCAAACCGTGCATAAGGGAAGGCGTGACGATGTTTCAGGTAGGCGGCGCGGGCAACCATTCCGCCTGAAAAGGGGGACAGGTAATTCCCCATTGTTGTAACAACAGAAAGGCCAAACCATTCTTTTGGTTTCAGCACCGTTCCAAACGTGGAGGCACATTCACGGAGTAACAGTCCGTTGATTGTCTGAAATAGAATTCTGATTATGATTAGAAAAATGAGATTCGAGAGACTAACATTTTTTAGAAATCTGAGAGAATAAGGTTGATAGTAAATATATATCAATATTGCCACAACCACAATTACTCCAACAGCTACAGACCATACGCGACTCTTGATCATAGATAGCCCTTTGTGCAACCTTTGTCTGCAATTGCAACGATCTTCAGCCTTATACATCTTTCAGGCAACAGTTTCTTACGGTTCCTGCCTTGCACGCTAACCATCCATGTTACCCATTATCATGACAAAAAATATCAACGTTGATGGTCTCGTAAAAAGTCTCCTCAGCTTGTCATTTCGAGTGAAACGAGAAATCTTTAAAACGTAACATGCTGAAAAGATAAGATTTCTCCCTATGGTCGAAATGACATATTCATCGAATTTGACTTTTTACGAACTTATTAAAGTTGACGATCTCGTAAAAAGTCTCCTCAGCTTGTTATTTCGAGCAGTAATTTCCGGTTAGGTTTTTGCATGTGAATAAGTTAGAGTTCACTGAAAAAATCAAACTTTGTCAATTTACGATCAAGCTTCCCATGA
>CAZNBR010000030.1:0-16917 GCA_964571315.1 uncultured Syntrophaceae bacterium | reverse complement strand
CACGGCGGTTCGGTTGATTAAGTCGGTTTAATATATGCTGCGTCATTGTGGATAAAAAATAGTGACGACCGCATGCAGGCGGGAGGGCGCCTTTTCGAACACCTTGAACATGGGTCCCGGTAAAGGCGCCCTCCGTGAATTCCTCTGCGGAGCACCTTGCGGTTAATCGAAAGCCATCTCCGTCTTCCATTCCTTCCAGACATTCCCGACCAGTTCCGGCCCGGGTTTGAGGGTCTTCTTTCCCGGTCTCCAGCCGGATGGTGTGGCCTCGGTCCCCTTTGATTCTCTCACGAGCTGGAAGGCCTGAACCTGTCGGAGGCTTTCATTGACATTCCTTCCCACGGGGGGTGTCAGTACCTCGTAGCCCTGGATGACGCCGTCCGGGTCGATGATGAACCGCCCTCGCGTCTCGACCCCCGCGTCTTCATCGTAGATGCCGAATATCTTTCCGACCTTGCCGCCGGCATCGGACAGCATCTGGAAGGGGACGCCTCCCTTCACCATCTTCGAGAGTTCATTGTCGTTCCACATCTTGTGAACAAAGACGCTGTCGATACTCATGGAGAGAATTTCCACTCCCAGTTTCTGAAATTCAGGGTGTTTTTCAGCAACTGCTGAAATTTCAGTAGCTCAGACGAAGGTGAAGTCACCGGGATAGAAACAGAGGAGGACCCACTTGCCGAGATACTCCGAGAGCTGCACATTGACGAATGATCCCTTGTGATATGCCGGAGCGACGAAGTCCGGGGCTTTCTTGCCGACCTGTACCATGCTCTTCACCTCCTCATGAACGGTTTGTTGTTCGTTCTTTTTTTCACTGACGGTTTCTCCCACCGGTCCACCCGTGGGCCGGGCACATCCCGCTTTGAATTCCTTTGGCATAGACATTATCTCCTTTCTCTGTGTGTAATTCCTTTATCCACTAAATACCCATCTTTTTAAACCGCGGCAGGTACCGTCCCGTCTTCGCTTCGTATTCTCTGTACGCAGGCCCGTGTGTAGCGAGCAGATGGGTCTCTTCCATCAAAATCATCCTGTGAAAAGTAAAGACGGTAGCTCCGACCAGCAACAAGAGAACCAGGCTTGGACGTACGAGAAACAGGCTGAAGAACAGAATGTAGTAGGAAAGAAAGTAGGGGTTTCGAACATAACCGTACAATCCGTTTTGTATCAGTTCGGTCTCCTGGTCCTTGTGTACACCGACACGCCACGAGTCCTTCAGTTGTGCCGAAACAACCCAGACCAGGATGATACTGAATCCCAATAGTACCAACCCGATAGAGGAGACAAGAGGATGTCGCATGGATGATATCGCTCCCATATAGCGGTATATGGGCTCATTGGTAGAGAGAATGACCGCGACAAAACACAAGATTGAAGAGACAACCGACGATGCCACGAAGCGGTCCCGCGATCGCACGGGTTTGCCTGTACGTTTCCATACCAGCAGATTCCGCGTGATGAACGTGACGACGAAAAGGGATGTTAACCCGATCAATAGTATCTTTTCTGTCATGGCACTCGGCCTCACCACTATGAGACAACTATAACGCACATTGCCATGGGAAACAATTAGAAACTCAAGCCTTATAGTCAATTGAGACCGTATTCCACGTGGTATGAAGTGTCATCACCTGGCATATCGTGCCGGGGAGGCGTCGCGCACATGGGTTGCTACGGTTTGTTTACCGGTTCGGTTTCTTCTGAGAAGGGGATGGTCAACTCGTACGTCCCCCCTTTCACGACCGCGTGCAGGGAGAAGGGCGCCTTTTCGAACACCTTGAGCATGGGTTTGTTCTCAATAAGGATATCAGCTGTAAATCCCTCTACGCCGCGTTTCCGTGCTATGCTGATCAGCATGTTGAGCAGGAATGACCCGATTCCCAGGCTCTGGAACTTTTCATCCACGACGAATGCCACGTCCGCATAGGGACGATCCGTTGAAAGCGCGTACCTCCCCTCCGCGATGATGCGCACCCTCCCCGATTCTTCAGCGAGACCGACGATCGACATGGTGTGCCCATAGTCGACATTCACGTACTCCTGCATCATCATGTGCGGCATGGTCTTTATGGGGCTGAAGTAGCGGTAGTAGACCGCCTTGTCGGAGAAACGGTAGAAGAGCTTCCGCATGTCTTGCTCGTCGGAGGGCTTGATTGCACGAAAACGGACGGAGGTGTTTCCCTGAAATACGTGCGTGCACAGTATGTCGGCGGGGTACAGGTGACCGTATTCGGTAAGATATATCTGATCGGGATAGAGGATATTCGCCTCTTTGGCCGTCCGTACCAATTCCCCGCGGTCGTCCGGATGCGCTATGTCGATCAGCGCGAGCGCCCGTTCGCGGATGCTCCTTCCCCTCATGGAGGCCACACCGAATTCCGTTGCGATGAGATCCAGAGACTCACGGCTCGTGAATTGATGGGGGAGGTTTTCCACCGAAAGCAATATGTTCGATCTCCCCTCCAGATTGCGGCTCGGCAGGGCGAAGATGGCCCGTCCGCCCTTTGAAAGGTTGGCCCCGGAGAAGGCCTCGTGTGCCTCTCCTGAACCGGGGCTTACGTTCCCTTTCCCCACGTGGAGGGTGATGTTGCCGGTCAGGTCGACCTTCCGGGCCGGAAGGATGGTGATGAAACGGTCGTTCTGGCTCATGCTGCTCGGGTCGGTGGTCACGTCTATCCCCTGAAACTCCACGAGGGGATTGTCGTTCAGCCAATTCATCAGTTCCTGTGTCCCCATGGTGTATGAGGCCACGCTCTTGTACCTGAACAGGGCTTTATACCTGTTCGTGACAGCCCCCGATTTTATGAGATCCATGAGGGCGTCCGTCATCATGAGAGAGTGGACCCCGAGGTTCTTTTTTCGCGCGAGATGTTTGGCAAGTGCTTCGAAGAGGGGTCCTATGAAGAAGGCAACGCAGCTGCCGTCCTCAATAACCGAGGCCACATTTTCGGCGACCTTGTCGAACACCTTATCAACAGGCCACCGGGAGAAATAGATGGGTGGATCGGTGGAGCGGACAAGATAGTTGAAGTCGTTTACATGCACGACGGTGTCTCCCAGCGTACGCGGTATATGCTCATTGATTTCGCCTACGACGAGGGACGCGCGTTCCATGGCGTACCTGGCCACATCTACGGATACCCCGAAGCTGGAGAAACCCGCCGCATCCGGGGGGGATATCTGTACGAATGCCGCGTCAACGTCGATAACGCCCGATTTAAACAACCAGGGAATTCGGGAGGTCTGGCTTGGAATCAGGTCCACCCTCCCGGCGGTGATCGCCTCATCGGCGACCCATCTGGAGAAGAAGGTTCTGAGGCGGTATTTTTTCTCATACCGTTCATCGATGGGGAGGGCGTCTCCCAGGCTCAGAAGCTGGATAAGTTCCAGATCCCTCAGGTTATGGGCATCGGAGGCCATGAGGTGTTTGACCAGCGTGCGCGGTTCGGCCGCACCGGTTCCCACGAAGATATTCATCCCCGGCCGTATCTCGTCCAGGACCTCCTCAGGCGATGCTATCTTGTTTTCCCACTGGGGTGGAATCTTATAGGACATCGTACCCCCCTGCTGATGAAAATTAGCCTCTGCCAGGCGCAATAGAGGTTACAGTAATACCATGTAGATTGCTGAAATGCCACCGTTGCGCCCAGAAATTGTCCGAAGGTTTATTCCGTTTGTTTCGGTTTTTTTTTGGAGCCGCTGTACAGATCATACCCGAAAAGCCTGCATTCAATGTTGCTGTTGTAGAAGAGGGTCTTTGTCTTCGCCCTCAGCCCCACCTGTTTTGCAAGCTCCCTGTTTCCCGTGAATATATATCCGCGGTAGCCGGCACATTCCTGTTTGAAATAGTCTCCTATCTTCCGGTAGGTGCCTTCCAGTTCTTTGATTTCTCCCAGCCGCTCTCCATACGCCGGATTAAGCACTATCACGCCCGTACCCTCCGGAACCGGCGTGTCGTAAAAGTCGCAGACCCCGAACTCGATGAGGTGGTTCACCCCCGCGGCCTCCGCGTTGCTTCGGGCCGCTTCGACCGCCCGCGGGTCTCTGTCCGTGGCGATAATCCTTCCGGGGGCCGCCTTCTTTCTCTTTTCGGCGAGCCCCTTCATCGTTCTCCATTGTGGCCTGCTGAATCCCTGTATGTGCATGAAGCCATAATTGTTTCGCATGGCCCCCGGGGCCCTTCCCATGGCGATAAGGGCGGCCTCTATGGCGAGGGTTCCGCTCCCGCACATGGGGTTGATGAAATTCTCTTCGCTCTTCCACCGGGATGCGAGGACTACGGCCGCCGCGAGGGTTTCCTGCATCGGGGCGGCAAGGGGAATCATCCGGTATCCCCGGCGGGAGAGTGATTCGCCCGAGGTATCCAGGTACACGCTGCACCGGTCGGCCTTCCAGTAGATGAATATGACCGACCGGTCTTTCTTTGGGCCCGAATCGGGGCGGGCATCGAACTTTTTATAGAATCGGTCTACGACGGCATCCTTCCCCCTCAGATTGGCGAAGCGGGTATCCTTGATGGAGGGATTGTCGACGGAGGAGGTCACACAAACATACCCGTCCCTGGGGAAGTAGTCTTCCCACGGGATCTCCACCATCTTTTTGTAGAGATCGTCGGGATGCCCTGCGGTGAAGCTCTCGAGGAGATACAGGACCCTCTGCCCCGTGCGTACGCAAAGGTTGAGCCTCATGGCGTCCTCAAGGGTGCCGCTCGTCTCGATGCCCGCGGCAAGCTCCGATCGCACGGGCAGGCCCAGGGCGGCGATCTCCTCTTTCAGAAAAGGCGTAACCCCCTTTGAGCAGGTGACGAGGATGGTGCTGTTCTGTGTAAAAATGGACATGTATTTTTTGTCGTTAGAGTCCTCAAAGGAGAGGGTGCTCTGTATGATAATCTATTCGATGTCGGTAAACTTGTATCCGAACCCTCGTACGGTGAGAACGTACTGCGGCCTGGCCATATCTTCTTCTATCTGTGCCCTGAGCCGCTTGATGTGGACGTCGACGGTCCTCGGTTCCACAAAGGTCTCGTCTCCCCACACACGGTCCAGGAGCTGGTCCCTTGTATAGACCCTTCCCGGGTTCAGGGCAAGGAATTTCAGGAGCCTGAACTCGGTGGGGCTCAGATCAACCCTTTTGTCTTTGACCGTCACCAGATGAGAGCCGTAGTCTATGCGCAGATCCCTGCAGGCGAATATGTCCTTCTCTCCGGGGTCCTTCTCCATTGCCGATCTTCGCAGGAGGGAACGCACGCGGGCCAGGAGTTCTTTCACGCTGAAGGGTTTCGTCACGTAGTCGTCCGCCCCCACCTCGAGGCCCAGGACCTTGTCCACCTCTGTCCCCTTTGCCGTGAGCATGATGATGGGCAGGGCGGCATGTTTCGGATCACTGCGTATCCGTTTGCATACCTCCATCCCCTGAATTCCGGGAAGCATGAGGTCGAGGATCATCAGGTGAGGGTCTTGCACCTTGATCTGTTTCAGGGCTGTCTCCCCATCGTAGGCCCTTACGACGGTAAACCCATCCTTTTCGAGGTTATAGGAGATCAGGTCCACCAGGTCTTTTTCATCATCCACAACCAGTATCTTCTCAGGCATAACGCTTCACTCTTCAAGCAATGGTGTCTTCATGAAAAACGGGGAAGATCAGAGAGACCGTGGTTCCCTTCCCGAGTTGACTCTCGATTTCCATCCTGCCGCCGTGGGCCGTCATCAGGTGCTTGACAATCGACAGCCCAAGTCCGGTCCCCCCCAGCTCCCTTGAACGGGTCTTGTCCACCCGGTAGAAGCGCTCCCCCAGACGGGGAATCTCAACCTTTGGGATGCCGACCCCGGTATCGGTGATCTTGACGGAGACTGTGCCGTCTTTGCCGTCAATACCCTGTATCGAAATGGTTCCCGCTTCGGGCGTGAATTTTACGGCGTTATCGAGAACGTTCAACACGATCTGGTGCAGCCGGTCCCGGTCGCCCCGGATCGGAGGGAGGTCGCCCGGCATGTCATTCTCTATGTGGATCCCTTTCTTTGATGCCCCCGGTTCGATAACGGGCAGAACATTTTCGACAATCCCTTCAAGAGAGACGGATTCAAAGAGAAAGCTCATCTCTCCCAGTTCGGCGTCGGAGATGACCAGCAGATCATCCACCAGGCGGTTGAGCCGCTCGGCATGTTTCTGAATAGTTTCAAGAAAGCCCTTCGCTGTTTCTTTTTCATCGATGGCCCCTTCCCGCAGGGTCTCGATAAAACCGAGGATGGCCGTCAGGGGTGTCTTGATCTCATGGGTTACATTTGCCACAAAGTCGGCACGGACCCGTTCCAATCTCTTTAGACGGGTCACGTCGCGCAGGACGATCATTGTTTTTTCTTCCCCCGGCGCAAGCCCCTGGACCGATGAAAGAGTGACATCCAGAACCGTGAGATCTTGTTCTCCCAGGACGATTTCCCGGGAGAGGGTCATTCCGGTCTTTTTGAAATGGTCAAGTGCCTGTTGCAGATGTATGTTTCTGAATGTCTCGATGGGGGTTTTGCCGACGATCTCTTCGAAGCTGAGATTGAAAATCCTTTGGGCTGTGTCGTTCGTCGTCTCTATCCTGCCCTCGGTGTCGAGAACCAGTATGCCGTCTTCCATGCTGGAAAAAACCGATTCCAGCTTTCCCTTCTCCTCATCGGCCAACCGAATCCTTTCCTTCAGTTCCGCTACCATGTAATTGATGTTCCTGGCCAACCGCCCCGTCTCGTCGCTTGAACCAATCATCAGGCTCCCCGGGTCTTCCCCGCCTCTCAGGCGTTTCGTGAACTGCTCCATCTCCTGGATGGGCGATACCAGTCTGGATGTAAAGACAAAGGCTATGAGAAGCGACAGGACCCCGACGATGAGAAACGACTGCAGGATCAGGATATTGATATTCCTTGCGGATTGCCTGACCTCGACAAGGGGTCGCGCCAGTCGGATATATCCTCGTATCTCGGGGCCTTCTCTCTTGGGAAAGGCGAGGTATAAGGTATCCACTCCCAGGGTCTTGCTCAGCCGCACCGATCTGCCCTTGCCCCTTACCCGCGCTTCCTGGATCTCCGGACGGTTCAGATGATTGTCCATCCCGGAGGGTTTTCCGCTTGAGTCCGCGAGCACAACCCCCTTGGAATCAATCAGCGTAATCCGGGCATTGGACAGGGTGGACAGCCGTTCTATCGTATGCTCAATTTCGGATTCCGAGGAGTTGAGATTGATCATCTGGGCATAGGAGGTGAGATCCCCTTCAATCCGTTCCATGAGCCTGGCCTTGATCTGCCTGGTTGCATACACACCTACGACCACCATCGCGACTAGGGTGATAACAAGATATGTGCCGAAGACCTTATAAAATAAATTGTTTTTCATGGGTTCACCAATCTATCAGAGCCCTTCGCCGGGACCCTGGTGTCGTACATTCTTCCCCGTAACCATGTAGATCACCATCTTGGCGATACTTTCCGCGTGATCGGAGATCCTCTCCAGGTTCTTTGATATCTGTGTGATCAGAAGGGCCCGGTGAATGGTCTTGGGGTCTTCCATCATGAAGGTAAGAAGCTCCCTGAATATCTGTTCGTTGAGGTTGTCCACGACCTCGTCTTTTTCCCTCACCGCGCAGGCCAGATCGCAATCCTCATTGACCAGGGAGTCAAGGCTTTCCCTGACCATTTCCCGTGTAATATCGGCCATCCTGGGGAGGTCGACGTAGGGCTTTACGGGGGGCACTTCATTCAAGTCCACTGCCCTTCTGGCAATGTTGACCGCGATGTCTCCAATTCGCTCCAGGTGACCGTTGACCTTGATCGTGGTGGCGATAAATCGCAGATCCTTCGCGGCGGGTTGTCTGAGAGCCAGGAGGCGCATGCATGCCCCCTCGATCTTCTCGTCAAGGGCATTGATCTGGTCGTCGTCGGCGATGACGGTACGTGCCAGGTCCGAATCCCTCTCCAAAAGGGATCGCACGGCGCGTTGTATCGCCTGCTCGACAAGGGCCCCTTCATAGAGGAGGCTCTCCTTGATCTCCTGCAGCTCCTTTTCATAGTGCATGCTGGTATGTGTCTTCTCTCCCATGCTCTCTCCCCTTATCGTTCGTTAGCCGAATCTCCCGGTAATGTAGTCTTCGGTCTGCTTGACCGCCGGCGTCGTAAAGAGCTTCTCTGTCGGGTTATACTCTATGAGCTTCCCTATGTAAAAGAATCCGGTGTAATCCGATATCCGGGCGGCCTGCTGCATATTGTGGGTCACGATAATGATCGTGTAATCCTTCTTCAGCTCTTCGATCAGTTCTTCGATCTTCGCCGTCGAAATGGGGTCCAGCGCCGAGGTCGGTTCATCCATCAAGAGGATCTCCGGTTTCATGGCGAGGGCCCGGGCGATGCAGAGCCTCTGCTGCTGCCCCCCGGAGAGCATCATGGCGGACTGCCCCAGGATATCCTTTACCTCGTCCCACAGAGAGGCCTGCCTGAGGCTCCGTTCGGCCAGCGCTTCCAGCGCGGCCTTGCCCTTTGTGCCGGAAAGCCGGGGGCCGTAGATAATGTTGTTAAAGATCGATTTCGGGAAGGGATTCGGCTTCTGGAATACCATCCCGATTTTCCTTCGTACGTCGACAGGGTCGATCTCCGGGGCATAGATGTTCGTCCCCTCGAATATGACCTCGCCCTCGACACGTGTCCCGGCGATAAGATCATTCATCCGGTTGAGCAGCCTCAGGAGAGTCGATTTGCCGCATCCCGACGGTCCGATCAGAGCGGTCACCCGGTTGCGCTCAAAGTCCATGGTGACGTCAGTCAGCGCCTTGAAATCGCCGTAGTAAAAATTGACATTCCTTGTCTCTATGACGTTATTCGCCTGCACTCCTACCATCCTTTATTCTTTCTGATATAACTCCGTATGACAATCGCGATCAGGTCGATGCCGAGGACGAGCGCCACCAGGACGAGCACGGTTCCGTACTGAATGTGCCTCGTCTCCTCTATGTGGGTCCCCGCGGTCGCCAGGACGTACACGTGATAGGGGAGGGCCATCACCTCGTCGAAAATGGACGCGGGCAGTTTCGCCGTGAAGAATGCCGCGGCGGTGAACATGATGGGGGCTGTCTCCCCCGCCGCCCTCCCTATCCCCAGGATCGACCCCGTCAGGATTCCCGGCAGGGCGTTGGGCAGCACGATTCGCAGGATTGTCTGCCACTTGGATACGCCAAGCCCGAGGGATGCCTCCCGGAACGTCTGCGGCACCGACTTCAGGGCCTCTTCCGATGCCCCGATAATCGTGGGGAGGATCAGGATGCCGAGAGTCAGCGCGCCCGAAAGGATGCAGGAGCCGAAATGCAGAAAGACCACGAAGAGTCCCAGGCCGAACAGTCCGAATACAATCGACGGCACGCCGGCCAGACAGTTGACACCGACCCGTATGATCCTGATCACCGTCCCCCCCTTCGCGTATTCGCTCAGGTATATGGCCGAAGCGACTCCGAGGGGTAGCGCAACAACAATGGCGCCCGCGGTGAGGTAGAAGGTCCCGAGGATCGCCGGCATGATCCCCCCCTTTGTCATCGAGTCCCGGGGGGACTGGGTCAGAAACTCCCAGCTGATCGCGCCGATCCCGTTCACAAAGATATACACGAGAAATCCTCCGATCGCCACCGCGATAATCAGGGCGGACAGGCGAACGGCAAGGAAAAACAGCTGTTGTTTCAGATAGCGCCACTTCATAACGTCGCTGACCCGACCTCCTTGAATTTGTGTGATACGTAATCGGCGATCAGGTTAAAGCCCAGCGTGAGGAAGAAGAGCACGACTCCTGTCGCGAAGAGCGCGTGATAGTGATGACCCCTGAACGGCGCCTCCCCCATCTCCGCCGCGATGCTGGCCGGCATCGGCCTGACGGAATCAAAGATGCTCTCGGGAATGGCCGCTGCTCCGCCGGCAACCATCAGCACCACCATCGTCTCTCCGATAGCACGTGCCATCCCCAGTATCACCGCCGTTGATATCCCCGACAGGGCCGCGGGAACGATAATCCTCGCAATGGTTTCGAATCGCGTCGCCCCCAGCGCGTACGATGCCTCCTTGAACTCCTGCGGGACCGAGTAGAGGGCGTCCTCCGATATGCTCGATATGGTGGGGACAGCCATGAGCGCCAACAGGAGCGAGGCATTGACGATGTTCAGCCCGGTGGGAAGGTCGAAGGTCTCCTGCATCCAGGGCGCCAGGACCGCCATTCCGAAGAACCCCAGAACGACGGAGGGGAGGCCGGCGAGCAGTTCGATGACCGGCTTAAATATCTCCTTTATCAGGGGGGGCGCGATCTCGGCGATATAGATCGCCGAGAGGACGCCGAGCGGGACGGCTAGGATCGAGGCGAATATCGTGACGACAAAGGAACCCACGATGAGCGGCCATATCCCGAATTCGGGCGGGTCGTATGTCGGGTACCATTCCATGCCGAAGAGGAAATCCTTGACGGATACCACGGTGAATATCGGTACTCCTTCAATGAAGAGAAAGAGGATGATAAGCCCGAGAATCACGATCGATACGAGGGCGAAGAGGAGAAATACGTTTTTTATGATAATCTCTTTTACTCTTCTCGACATCTTTTTCTCCCGACAAAAAGATGCTGAGGGCGAATCCCCCTCATCCTATTCCTGGGAAAGGGGAACGAACCCTTCATTCCTTACGATCTCCTGTCCCTCCTTGCTCACGATGAAGGTGATGAAGTCGGAGACGATCCCCTCCGGCCGCCCGTTAGTAAACATGAAGAGAGGGCGTGCGACGGGGTACGCGCCCGACAGCGCCGTTGCGACGGTCGCTCCGGTCCCGTTTACCGTGAGCGCCCGGACGCTCTCATTCAGGTATCCGAGACCGATATACCCGATCGCATACCTGTTCTTCGAGACGGTCTGGATGACCGCGCCATTCGATGCCTGAAGCTGTGCCCGCGGGGTTACCTTCGCCTTGTGGAGAATTTTTTCCTCCCATACCTCGTAGGTGCCGGAGCTGGTGTCACGCGACACAACGACGATCTTCAGATCTTTCCCCCCTACCTCCTTCCAGTTGCGTATCTTTCCCTGATATATCAGACTCAACTGTTCAGCCGACAGGTTGGTGACCGGATTTTTGGGGTGAACGATCGGGATGATCGCGTCGATGGCAATACGGTGCGGGACAGGGGAGACCCCTTTTTCCTGTGCGAGTTTTGATTCCTTGTCTTTGATGGTTCGGGACGAGGTGGCGATATCGGTCGAACCGTCGATCAGGGCTTTGATCCCGTTCCCGGAACCGCCGCCCGAGAGCGAGATATTGATGCCGGGGTGGATCTTCATGTACGCCTCGGCCGTGACCTGGGCAACGGGAAGAACCGTCGTGGAACCCTTGATGACAAAGGTTTCCCCGGCGAGGGCGGTGTACCCACCGACGAGGCTCAGAGATATGAGGCACGCCAGCAGAGCCTTCAACGCTTTTTTCGTTATTTTTTTAATAGTTATTTTCCTCCGCTTTTCTTGGTGTTGGAAGGAACGATACACTATGTCTGTTACGGTTATATGACGGCCTGGTTACAGTTTGATTACATAATCGATTTCACAACGGGTGCCTTGGGCGTGCCGAATCGCGAATGAAGGTTTTTGGAGAACTTGCCGTTGAAAAGGAAAAGGGGACAAGGGCCACGGGTCTTGCAAGTCATGGGATCACGTTTCCGGACTTTCTGACAGGCAGTATCCTCCCCTATTTCTCTTCACTTTTCAACTGATAATAGGGGTGTTACGATCCTGCTGCCGGCAGGTTCCAACTCGGAAAATGTTACCCCCTCCCCGGAAAGCTTTTATTTTCCTACCGCCTCGGCGATCCTGTCCATCGCGACCTCAACCTGTTCGTACTGATTGAAGGCGCTCAGGCGGATGTATCCCCTGCCGCATGCGCCGAAGCCGCTTCCGGGGGTGCACACGACGGCGGCCTTCTCAAGGAGGAGGTCGAAGAACTGCCAGGAATCCATCCGCGCGTTGACCCAGATGTACGGCGAATCTTCGCCCCCCGCGCAGGTATATCCGAGCCCCGTCATCTTTTCGAGGATCAGGGAGGCGGTTTTCAGGTAATAATCGGTCAGTTGCCGCACCTGCCCCTTCCCTTCGTCCGAATAGACCGCCTCGGCGGCGCGCTGCACCGGATAGGAGACGCCGTTGAACTTCGTCGTATGCCGGCGGTTCCACAGGGGATGGAGGGCGTGGGCATTCGTCTGCGTGTCATAGGCGACGCACGATTTCGGAACGACGGTATAGGCGCACCGGGTTCCCGTGAAGCCTGCGGTTTTTGAAAAAGATCGAAACTCGATCGCCACATCCCGGGCTCCTTCGATCTCATAGATGCTCCGGGGAATGGATTCGTCCCGGATAAAGGCAACATACGCGGCGTCGTACAGGATGAGTGCCTTGTTTTCCCTCGCGTACGCGACCCACTGGGAGAGCTGGTCCCTCGTTGCCGTGGCCCCCGTGGGATTATTGGGGAAACAGAGGTATATCAGGTCGACCCGTTCGTTCGGGATCGCCGGGACGTACCCGTTTGCCTCCGTGGCTTCGAGGTAGACGAGCCCTTCGTATCGTCCATTGTTCCACTGACCGGTCCTGCCGGCCATGACGTTGGTGTCGACGTACACGGGGTAGACCGGATCAGGGACGGCAATTGTCAGGTCGGGGGAGAATATCTCCAGGATGTTTCCGGTGTCGCACTTTGCGCCGTCGCTGACAAAGACCTCGTCGGAATGGATATCCGCCCCGCATGCCTGGAAGTCATTTCGTGCGATGGCGTCGCGCAGGAACTCATACCCCTGCTCCGGGCCGTAGCCGCGGAAGGTGCTGTCGACCGACAGTTCATCAACGGCCCCGTGGAGGGCGGCTATGCATGCCCCGGGCAGAGCGCGCGTTACATCGCCGATCCCGAGCCTGATAAGCTGTCTGTCGGGATTCGATGCGGCGAAGGTATTCACCCTCTTTGCAATGTCGGAGAAGAGATAGGATGACTGAAGCTTCAGGTAGTTCTCGTTGATCATTATCATGTCGAGTCCTTGTTTTCAGATGATTGTTTTTCAGGGGAGGAAGTATACGGGAAAGGGTCTTTATGTGTCAATGTCAAAAGGGTTGTCCTCACAGGGGAGACATGGGTTCCGTGATCGGGGGACACCAACAAAATCGTTGACTCGACAGGGATGTGCATGGTAGCGGGTACTGTCGGAGCCAGGGGAGGGCGTCACGGCGGGTGTGCGCCTGCGTGTCTGAGGAAGAGGGCAGTGCGGAAAAATCGCGAGGGGCTTATAAATAAGTGTTGACAAGCGGAATCAGGCTTGGTAAGGATTTGGTAAGTAAGCACTTACTTAAGCGTGGGTAGTATGAAGGCATCGAATAACAAACGTCTCTCAGCTAAAGAACGAAAAAAACTTGTTCTGAGAAGCGCCATTACCGCATTTGGGAAATCAAATTACCGGGCTACGCGCATGTCCGATATTGCGGCCGAGGCGGGCGTCTCCGAAGCCATGCTGTACAAACACTTTGAGTCAAAGAAGATCATGTTCCTCAGTATCCTTGAGAACGTATCCCGGAGAACCGCAACCACGATCGAGAAAGGATTTGAGGAAGAACCGGATGCGCTCAAGCTGCTCAGAAGACTTCTCATAGAGTACTATAACCAGATACAGGAACATCCGAATCTCTTGAAACTCCATTTTCAGGCCGTATCCGAGATAGACGACGAAGAGATTGGGGCGCGTATCAAGAAGGATCACGAGGTGTATGTCTATTCCATCAGAAAACTCATTAAAAAGGGAATCGAGCAGGGAACGGTGCGAAAGGATATCGAGATAGATCCGATAGCGTGGCTTTTTAATGGGATCGGTATCCTGATAAGCATGATGGTACTTCTCTCTCGCGAGGGCGAGATCAAGAGGGGTATCGCGGACAAGATGATTGATCATCTGATAGAGAGCATCAGGGCGTAAGCCTTTTTTTATTCAGATGATCGTGTTTAAACAACCCCTGAAAGGGTCAATTAAAAGGAGGTAAGGTATGTTAAGGACGAAAGAGCAGTACATAGAAGCGCTTGGCAAGATGAAGCGAAACATTTACTACGATGGCGAGAAAATCTCCCGTGTCGACGAGCAACAGATGCCCTGTATCAACACCATCGGGCTGACGTACGATGAGGCGCAGAAGCCTGAAAACGCGGACCTGCTGCTGGCAAAATCCCATCTGACCGGTGAGACGATCAACCGCTTCAACCACATTCATCAGAACACGGAAGATCTCCATAAGAAACAGGATATGACCCGGTTCCTCTGCCGGAAGGTAGGCGGTTGTATCCAACGGTGTATGGGAATTGATGCCACGAACGCCATCTACAACGTGAGCTACGAGGCGGACAAGATAAAACCCGGTGAAACGGAGTATCATGAGAACTTCAAGAAGTGGCTGATACGGTTTCAGCAGGAAGACCTGATCGGGTGCTGCGCCCAGACCGACGTCAAGGGTGACCGGATGAAGCGTCCCCACCAGCAGTTGGACCCCGACGCATACGTGCGGATCAAGGAGAGGAGGAGCGACGGCATCATCGTTTCGGGATGCAAACTGCACATCTCCGAGGCCTCGGTGGCGGATGAGATTCTGGTGGTCCCGACCCGTTCCCTGCGTCCTGAAGACAAAGACTATGCTGTAGCCTTTGCCGTTCCTGGTGACTGGGACGGGGTGAAACAGATAGTGACAATCCACAACCTGCGGCCGCGGAAGCATTTCCCCCGCGGGTTCATGCCCGGTGCGACGGACTCCTACGTGGTCTTTGACGACTGCTTTGTCCCCTGGGACCGGGTCTTCCTTGCCGGCGAATACCAGCACGGCGGCGCCCTGGCGCTCCTCTTCGCCCTCTTCCATCGCCACAGCTATTCGGGATGCAAACCGGCGATCGGCGATGTGCTCCTGGGCTCGGCGGCCCTGGCGGCTGAGTACAACGGTATCGAGAAGGCGGGTCACGTCCGTGAGAAATTTGCGGAGATGATCCTGACCACGGAGCTGGGGTACGCGGCGGGTTACACCGCCTCCGATCTGGGCAAACCGGAGCTTTACATGCCCGGTGTGGGCTTCATCCCTTACGGGCCGGGGAGCTATATTCCGAATTCGATCTACGCCAACGTCGGCCGCTGTCTGACCGGCGAGGCCGTTTACCGCGAGCAGGAGATTCTCTGCGACATCTCGGGCGGCATCACGGCAACCTTCCCACATGAGGAGGAATGGGTGAACCCCGAGACGAAGGAACTGATGGAAAAATACGTAATGCGTAATCCCAATTGTTCGGCGAAGAGTGCCGCGCAGTTCTGGCGGTTTCTTGGCGACAGCCTTGCCTCAGCCACGGGCGGCATCAACAACGTGGGGAACTACCACGGCGGCGGATCCCCGGTGATGGAGCAGGTTGCCATTACGACGCAGTACGATATCCAGGAGAGAAAAAATCTCGTGAAGTATCTTGCGGGTATCGACGATTAGATTAACAAAGCCCCGTTGCCTCGGGCCGCCAGGCGGCGCGAGGCAACGAACCATTAACAGGTAGAAACTCTTATGGTGGACCGGTGGTGCTCCAATTGCGCCACCGGTTCACGCTCTAGAAGTTCAGTGCCATGAGGAGGGATGAATAACCCCCGTCCGGGTCGATGGCCTCTCCGTCACTCCTTCTCCACGAATCTTTTCCGACTGTCTCTCCGATCATCTGAATTGATTTTTCAATATGCCGGATGAATTCTCCGGCGGGCATCGTTTTGCCATAGATCCTGATAAGAAGGTACCGTCGAACCGGGCCCCGGTGTATGATCTGTATACTTGTGGTGAATTATCTTGCGTGATCCGCGATCGCATCGATGATCTCCCGCCACACCGGTACGGGGAGCGCATGTCCCATCCCGTCTATGATCTTCAGCTTCGCGCCGGGTATGGCATTCGCGGTATCGATACCGCACTCCACCCGGAGCAGCGGGTCGGCGCTGCCGTGAATGACGAGCGTCGGGACCATCAGGGATTTCAGCTCCTCTCGTCTGCTCCCCGAGGCGTTGATCGCCGCTATCTGCCGTGCCACTCCTGCCAGACTTACCCCCCGATCGAAGGTCGTCTCGGCGTACCGGAGGACCTTTCCTTCCTCGACGGGGAATGTGGTCCCGTTCAGGACGCGCCACATCGCCAGGAAACTTGCTATAAAGCCCTCGCGGTCCGTGGGTGGCGGAGGCGAGATTATCCGCAGCGCCTCCGGGGTAGGCGGCGGAAGATCGGGGGCCCCTGTCGTGGATGACATTGATGTGAGGGATCGCACGCGGGCGGGGGCCTGGAGGGCCATGGTCTGGCCGATCATGCCGCCCATGGAGATCCCCACCACATGGGCCGACGATATGCCGAGATGGTCGAGAAGACCGAAGGAATCTCCGGCCATGTCGGAAAGGAGATAGGGGACTTCCACCGGTTTCCCCACGGCGAGATCGGCTATAAGGCGGGCGATGTTGGGGATTCCCGCACAGTCCATGTGGGTCGATTGTCCGATGTCCCGATTATCGAAGCGTATGACGAAATATCCCTTCTCCGCCAGCGCGGCGCAGAATGCCTCGTCCCACATTACCATCTGCCAGCTCAAGCCCTGTATAAGGAGGAGCGGTGCCTCAGAGGCGTTGCCGAAGGTGTCGTAGACCAGTTCTATGCCGCTGCCGAGAACTGCCGTAGCGGGCTCGCTGTGCAGAATGTCCTTTCCCATGTGATCTCTCCTTGAAGGTATTTGGTTTAAAGACCTAAGTACTGGTATACCTTCGCGAATGTAAAGTCAACGAGTTATTATGTACACCCTGTGGCCAGTTGCCTCATAAATAAATGTTACCGAAGGGGGAGAGATTTTAGGTAACGTT
>CAZNBR010000029.1:3828-17065 GCA_964571315.1 uncultured Syntrophaceae bacterium | reverse complement strand
ACCTAAAATCTCTCCCCCTTCGGTAACATTTATTTATGAGGCAACTGGATGGTGTGTAATCTCGTCTATCTCTTCTTCTGTTTCCGTCCACGTATCGTACAGAGATGCGAGTTGGAAGGACACCTGGGAGTATTCAATATGGAGAGATTGGATTAACAAATCATTTTTATAGGTATTCTGGTCTGAGAAGGCGCTTTCGATCTCCTCTTTTTTCTTCTCGCAGGTGACTATTTCCCTTTCGAGGTGCTCCAGAGAGTCCTTCAAGGGCTTCAGACGCTTGTAGCGCTGCTGCCTGCTTTCGGCCTCTCTTCTTTTCTGACCCTTTTGAGAATATGCCGGAGCCGTGCTTTCCAGAAGGGATTTCCCCCCGGCTGGAACATCTTGTTCCCGGTGCTGTCCGTCCAGGTACTCATCAACGCTTCCGTGGTATAGATGCAGGTTATTGTCCTTCAGCACTGCCACCTTGTTTATGAGGGGTGCGAGAAAGTCTCTGTCGTGAGACACGATCACATATGCCCCGGGGAACCTCAGGAGGCTGCTCTGCAGGATGGCCTTTGACTGGGCGTCGAGGTGATTCGTCGGTTCATCCATGATCAACAAGTTTGCCGGCCTCAGGAGCATCCTCGCGAGGGCAAGCCGACTCTTCTCACCGCCTGACAGGACAGAAACCGGCTTAAAGGCGTCATCCCCCGTAAAGAGAAAACAACCGAGGAGCGTTCTCAACTCTCCGGATGATTTGAGGGGGGCGACGGATTCGAGCGTCTGCAGGGTCGTCTTGTCCGGGTTCAGTCCATCTGCCGTATTTTGGGCATAGTACGAGAGAATGGAATTGTGCCCCGGTTTTCTGAGGCCGCCCAGGAAAGTGCCGACGCCGGCTATGATACGGGCGAGCGTGGACTTTCCGGAACCATTCGGTCCGAGAAGGGCGATTCTGTCCATGCGCTCGATGGTGAGAGATATATCCTGCAGGACGATGCTGTCATCGTAGGACTTTGAGAGGCCCTCCAACTCCATGACCACCCGGCCGGCGCGTGGAGGGTCGGGGAAATCCAACGATATGGCGTGCTCCTCCCTGTCTATCCCAAGGTCCTCCATCTTCTCGAGCCTTTTTATGCGGCTCTGGACCTGCCGTGCCTTGGTGCTTTTGTACCGGAATCGTTCGATAAAGCGTGTTGTGATGTCAATCGTTCGCTGCCGATTTTTGAGGGAGGCCTCGATCACCGCACGTCGCCCGTCCTTCTGAGTCAGATAGGAGGAATAGTTGCCGGTGTATTCGGTCGCCTTTCCCATGGATATCTCGATCACCCTGTCCACAAGGTTATCAAGAAAGCGGCTGTCATGGGATACCATCACGAGAGAACCCCAGTACGATTTCAGATACCCTTCAATCCATTCCAGAGATTCAATGTCCAGGTGATTGGTAGGCTCGTCAAGCATCAGGATGGTCGGTTCCCGGAGGAGCAGTTTGGCGAGGGCTATCCGCATCTGCCAGCCGCCGCTGAACTCCTCCGTCATCCGGGGCAGGTCCCTTTCATGAAATCCGAGGCCGGAAAGTACCTGTTTTACCTTTGTATCTATAGCGTATCCCTCCTGGTGCTCGAGGATGCTCTGTGCCCGCCCCATTTCGTTCATGAGGTCTTGCAATCCCGGAGCGTCAACCCCCCCATTGGTGGTCATGGCTTCAATTTCATTGCCTATTTCCGCGACCCTTTCATGGAGGCGATTCAGGTCGTCAAAGGCGGTTGCCGCTTCCTCGAAGAGGGTGCGGCCGGTGTGATAGACGCTGTCCTGAGGAAGGTAGCCGACGCTGTTAAATCTGGACCGGAGAATCTTCCCTGTGTCCGATTCGACTTCCCCCAGGATGATCTTCATCAGTGTGGATTTCCCTGCCCCGTTGCGTCCCACAAAGGCAAACCGGTTTCCGTCTTCTATGTGGAGCGAGAGGTCCCTGAAGAGATATTTTCCGCTGTACTGCTTCGATATGTTTTGCAGTGAAATCATATATGTCCGAATGGAGCGCGATTGCTGCTGCCCGGTCGATACGAAAGGATATCGGGTAACCTTATGATATTAAAGGGCTTTACTTCTCTATGACTTCTGCGCTCGCCATGTGGTCGCCCTGGCGGATTGCATCTACAACGTCCTGCCCCGTTATTACCCTGCCGAACACCGTGTGATGGCCGTCCAGGTGTGGCTGGGACGAATGGGTGATGAAAAACTGGCTACCATTCGTATGTGGTCCAGCGTTCGCCATGGAGATTGCCCCGGTCCCGTGCCTCAAGGGGTTTCCCTCTATCTCGTCCTCAAACTGATATCCGGGGCCTCCCGCACCGGTACCAGTGGGATCACCCCCCTGGATCATAAAATCCCCGATCACTCGGTGAAATACCAGGCCATTATAAAAGGCTTCCTGTGTTAGAAATACGAAATTGTTGACCGTCTTGGGGGCATGTTGGGGATAGAGCTCCAGCTCAATATCACCCCTGTCGGTCTTCATCAACACCCGGAAGACCTTTTCCGTGTCGATCTGCATGGCCGGCGGGTTGCTCCATTTCTGTAGTTTCATAGATTCACTCCTTGTATTGATCGCGCTGATACGCGAGTTTACAATCAGTTACGCCGTAAAAAGATGCGGGATAACAGAGGACCCGGGACTCATTTCCACAAGTCGTTCGGGGAGGGTCTTACATTATGCGGCGGTGGATTTGAGCGCCTCGGCCTGATAATGGGTGCTGAGAGCGTCGATAATGGCATCGATATCCCCATCCAGTATATGTTCCAGGTTGTACAGGGTAAGGCCGATCCGGTGATCTGTCATCCGCCCCTGGGGGAAATTGTAGGTCCGTATTCTCTGGCTCCTGTCCCCACTGCCCACCTGGTTTTTTCTCGTCTCGGAAATCGCGGCGTCATGCTCCTCGCTTGCCTGTTCGAAAAGCCTGGCGCGGAGTACCTTGAGGGCTTTCGCCTTGTTTTTATGCTGTGATTTTTCATCCTGGCAGGTTACCACCAGCCCTGTTGGAAGATGGGTGATCCGTACAGCGGAGTCGGTGGTGTTGACGCTCTGCCCCCCGTGTCCCGTGGAGCGATAGACATCTATCCGAAGATCATTCGGATCAATGTTGACTTCGACCTCCTCTGCCTCGGGCAGAATAGCCACGGTCACAGCGGATGTATGGATCCTTCCCTGCGCCTCGGTAAGGGGGACCCTCTGCACCCGGTGAACACCGCTCTCGTACTTCAGCCTGCTGAAGGCGCCGTGCCCCTCAACAAGCAGTATTACCTCCTTGAAGCCCCCAATACCCCCGGACAGGCTGGAACTGATGATTTCCACCTTCCAGGTACATCGCTCCGCATAGCGGGTGTACATCCGGAAAAGATCCCCTGCAAAGAGTCCCGCTTCATCTCCTCCTGTACCGGCCCGGATCTCCAGAAACACATTTCTCTCGTCGTTCGGGTCCGTCGGAACTAAAAGGATTTTCAACCTTTCTTCCAGGTCCTGCAGCTTTTCCCGCAACTGGGGAAGTTCCTCTTTTGCCAACTCCCGCAGGTCTTCATCGGTTTCCTTGAGAAGACCCTTATTGTCCTCGATCTGGGACCCGATATGGCTGTATTCCTGGTAGGTCCGTACAATATCGGCGATACCTGCATGTTCTTTGGCATATTTCTGGTACGCACTGTAATTGGCGATTATCTCGGGATCACTCAGAAAACCTTCCAGATCTTCATATCTTTTTTCTATTTCTCTAAGCTTTGTCAGCATACGGTTCTTCCTGGGCTGATGATAGTGATTCACTGCAAAGGGAGAAATGGCATTCGACGGGCGACCCTTCCGAGCCTAAAGGTCCCTGATAAGCACGCCTTATCAGGTTTACGAAGGCACAAAGAAAGAAAGGAAGCCGTCAGTCGCGGAAGAGCATCCGTTGAGGCGAAGCCACTTTGTACCTGGTTATTTACGCCCACGGCTATTTTTCAAGGTCGCCATATTTGCGGTTAAACTTTTCAATCCTTCCGGCAGTATCCATTATTTTTTGCTTTCCGGTAAAAAACGGGTGACACTTCGAGCATATCTCCACCTTAATATCACCTTTGGTGGATCTGGTTTCGAAAACATTCCCGCACACACATGTCACCGTGGATTCCTTATACTCCGGGTGAATATCACTTTTCATAATTCGTAGCATCCTCCTCCAGCATTGAAAAAGTCGGTATTATATCCATATCAAAACAAATTTCAAGAAAATAAATCCGGAAAGTTGATCTGTTATTGTTTCATGGATTCAAAAAATTCCTTGTTGGTCGTAGTTTTCCGGATCTTATCGATGATGAATTCCATGGCATCCACAGGGGTCATCTCCTGCAGAAGCCTCCTCAGTATCCAAATCCTCCGCAGGTCTTCCTCCGGGATCAGCATCTCTTCCTTCCTTGTGCCGGAACGGACCAGATCGAACGCGGGGAAGATCCTTCTGTCGGAAATCCTCCTGTCGAGGTGCAGCTCCATATTTCCCGTTCCCTTAAACTCTTCAAAGATAACTTCATCCATTCGACTTCCCGTATCGATGAGGGCCGTCGAGATGATGGTGAGACTGCCTCCTTCTTCGATGTTTCGCGCGGCGCCGAAAAACCGCTTCGGTTTGTGCAGGGCATTGGAATCAACACCGCCGGAGAGCACCTTGCCGCTGGGCGGCACGATGGAGTTATAGGCCCGGGCGAGCCGGGTGATGCTGTCCAGGAGGATAACGACGTCCCGGTTGTGCTCAACCAGGCGCTTGGCCTTTTCGAGGACCATCTCGGCAATCTGGACATGTCGCGAGGCGGTCTCATCGAAGGTTGAAGAGATGACCTCGCCGGTAACGCTCCTTTCCATATCCGTTACCTCTTCGGGACGCTCATCGATCAGCAGGACCATCAGAACAGCATCCTTGTGGTTTTTGGCAATACTGTGGGCGATATCCTTCAGGAGGACCGTTTTCCCTGTCCGGGGCGGCGACACGATAAGCCCCCGCTGTCCCTTGCCGATGGGAGTAAAGATATCCATGACCCGTGTCGAGTAGTTTTCGGGGTCCGCTTCCAGTTGCCATTTTTCTTCGGGATACAGGGGCGTGAGATTATCAAAGAGGATTTTGCCCCTGGCGGCCTCAGGGGGTTCGAAATTGATGGACTCCACCTTCAGGAGGGCGAAATATTTTTCCCCCTCTTTCGGGGGTCTCACCTCGCCGGATATCGTGTCTCCGGTTCTCATCCCGAATCTCCGTATCTGGGAGGGAGAAACATAGATGTCATCGGGCCCGGGGAAATAATTATATCCTACCGATCTTAGAAAACCAAAGCCATCCGGCAGTGTTTCCAGGACGCCCTCTCCCGTGATCAGACCATTTTTTTCCGTCTGGTATTGAAGAATTGCGAAGATAAGATCCTGCCGTTTCATCCCGCTGGTCCCGGCAATGTTCAGTTCTTTTGCCAGCTCATTAAGCTCACTGATAGATTTGTTTTTGATTTCTGAAATATTCATGTACCTTTTCCTTTGTTGGGAGTTGTTCGGTTCTTGCTATGTATACTTAACGCGGCAAGCGCGCCGATATATCTCCTCCGGTTCTAACGGACGGGCGATGTATCTCTCTGAAAATTATGGAAAGCATAAAACAGGCCTTGGAGACAAACCAGAATTTCTTTACGGTACCAACTTACTAAAACCTTTGAGGACCTGGTTGGTTGCGGTTACAGAACAACTTTTGAATTTACAATGAATTGGGGATACCCGGCGGCCCCTTCATACAGGTTTTACTGTGCAATGATCTCTTCTTCTCGGTAACTAATACGGTCTCCTGAAATACCTTGGAAAGGAAGGTTTTAGCACGCAACATCGATAGATAGAGCCTTCTATATCAAATCAGTAAGAATGTCAAGAAGTTTTTTACACGAGGTACCCTCCCCCGCGGGTCTAGTGAAGCATTATGAAGCTTATCTGCCTTCCGGTATCACCCGCTTCTCCCCTGTGTGAAAAAAAGATGTCATGTCGGCAGGACGTGCAGATGTCCGCGGAGAATATGTTTTCCCGGGGAATGCCCGCGCCCTGCAACTGGGACCTGTTAGCGGCAGACAGGTCAAGCATCCATTTTCCTTCTTTCCGACCGCCTGTAAAGGCAATCTTTCTTTCCCGCGTGTTATCAAAACGGTGGAAAACGGCCTCATCCACCTCGTAGCAACAGGGACCGATGGCGGGGCCGATAACTGCCAGGATGTCCCCCGGAGCGGAGGAAAAGGTTTCCATGAGAACACCGGCGGCCCTGGTGGCAATTCCGAGAGCGGTTCCCTTCCATCCGGCATGAATGGCGCCAACCGCCCGCCCTCGGCGGTCGGCGAGGAGTAACGGGACACAGTCAGCCGTCTTTATCCCGACGGGGATTCCGGGTATCGCGGTAATGATGCCGTCGTATTCGAGAGGGCCGCTCTGCCCACCGTCCTGAAACGTCTCATCAATCACCAGGAGCCGGTCTCCGTGGACCTGATCCACGGTAACGAGGGGGTGCTCCGACATGTCGAAGGCAGAGCACAGCAGTCTTCTGTTGCGCGCCAGGTGTTCGTCCCTGTCACCCACGTGCACACCGAAATTGAAATCGGCCAGCCTCCCCTCGCTGACTTCTCTCCATTTGGTGCAAAAGGCGTGGGTTATGAAACCGCACTCATCGAGCGCCCGGCATTCCAAGTACCGCGCGCTGCCCAGCCGGGAAAATCTGAATGCGCCTTCGGTTCCATATCTGCGGTCCGGGTTTTCAGGCATCACTCTCTCGCTCTCCCAAGGCCGCACATACCTGCGCCATATCATCCGGAAGCGGAGATGAAAAAAGCATAGGATTGTCCGTGACCGGATGACTAAAGCGCAGTTCGCTCGAGTGGAGAGCCTGCCGGCGCATCTTTCTCAATGCCGTCTGCAGGGCATGATCCTTCACCAGCTCAATCCTTCTTTTTGAATTACCGTAGACGGCATCCCCGACAACGGGATACCCGATGGCATTCAGATGCACCCGGATCTGGTGTGTCCTGCCCGTCTCAATCCGGACACCAAGGAGCGTGGCGATGCCGTACCGCTGCTCGACACGCCAGAGAGTCAGTGACTCCTTCCCTCTTCTGCTTCCGGTGGACATCTTTTTTCTGTCCACGGGATGCCTGCCTATCGGCAGATCGATTACCCCCTCCGATTCCTTTGGATCACCATGCACAAGCACACGGTAAATCTTCGTAACAAGGTGTTCCTTGAACTGTTGAGCCAGGTTCACATGGGCCTCATCCGATTTGGAGACCACCATCAGGCCCGAGGTGTTCTTGTCCAGACGATGCACAATGCCGGGTCTCTTAACGCCGCCGATCCCGGAAAGGTCGGTGCAGTGAAACAGGAGAGCATTGACCAGGGTCCCGCTGCGGTTGCCCGCCGCGGGATGCACCACCATCCCGGGGAGTTTATTCACCACCAGGATGTGCGCGTCTTCATAGCAAATATCCAAGGGCAGTTCCTCCGGGGCGAGATCGTATTCCGCCGGCTCCTCTCGTGCAACAAGGATCAGATCACCACTCTTCAGGCGGTATTTCGGTTTTACATCCATACCGCCGACCCTTATCCGTCCTCCCCCAATCGCCCGCTTGATCTGCGAACGCGTACCGAAATGGCCCTGTTTAGACAGAAAGATGTCAAGTCGCTCTCCGCACTGCGCGGGGGGCACATTTAGCGTGAACTCTCCGTCATCTCCGGATGTCATCTTCATGGTCATTGTACAATCGGTTGAGAAACGGAAAAAAGAAACCTGCCATGTACGCGTCCCTGCGTGGGGAGGATGAATCACGCTTCAAATTCTCAAGCCAATAGGGCGTGGGGCCCCGGAGGTCAAGCCTCTCCGGCTATCTGTTTCATTCCGTCCTTTATAAACACAAATTCCTCTTCCGCTATTGTCCTCAGGTCGAAGAGTACCTTGTCTTCGTTGATTCTTGCAATAATGGGAACTTTCAGCTTCCGTAATTTCCTTTCCAGTCTGCTCGGCGAGTTGCTGCGGGAGTGCACCGACACGACAACCGTCGGAATCTCCTGCATGGGAAGCGAGCCACCCCCGGCCATAGACGTGTCCCCCATAATGGAAAAGGTCAGATCTTTCAGGGATAATTGCTCCAGGAGGGCGACCAGGTTATGGGCGCGCTTTTTAACCTCGGCAACCGGTTCCGTCAATGACCGCAGCACCGGGACGTCACAGACCGCGCGGTCGAGATCGAGGTAATGCATCAGGGTCGCTTCGAGGGCCGCGAGGGTCAATTTATCTATCCGGAGGGCACGATTGAGAGGATTCTTCTTTATCTTTTCCAGAATAGTGCTTTCCCCCAGGATTATTCCGGACTGCGGGCCTCCGAGGAGTTTATCGCCGCTGAAAGTGACGACATCCGCGCCCGACTTGAGGACCTCCTGCACCGTCGGCTCCCTTTCAAAGCCATAGGAGTCCAACGGCACAAAACAGCCGCTCCCCAGATCGTTCATCACCGGTACCGTGCTCCTCTTTCCAAGCTCTACCAGTTCACCCAAACCTATCTCATCCGTGAAACCGACCACCTTGAAGTTGCTTGTGTGCACCTTCAGGATCACACCGGTATTGCTGCCCACCGCATCTTCGTAATCCGACAGGTGCGTGCGGTTGGTGGTGCCCACCTCTCTGAGAATGGCGCCGCTCTTTTCCATCACCTCGGGTATGCGAAACGCATCCCCTATCTCGATCAATTCGCCCCGCGAAACAATCGCCTCTTTGTGCTCCGAGAGGGTATTGAGAACGAGGAGAACGGCGGCGGCGTTATTGTTGACGATAATGGCATCCTCCGCCCCCGTTATGCAGCAGAGGAGTTCGCGTACATGATCGTATCGTGTCCCCCGGTTCCCCTTGTCGAGGTTGAATTCCAGGTTTGAATACCCCGCGCTGATATCAACGATCCGTTGCACGGCATCCGCGCACAGGGGGGCCCGCCCCAGGTTTGTATGCAGGATGATGCCGGTAGCGTTTACCACGCGACGCAGGCTGTAGGTATACAGGGCGAGCAGCCTCTCGCGGACCTCTTGTGCCGCCTCGTCGGCGGAGGAGGGGACAAAACCCTTTCCTCTCCCTTTTTCAGTATCCAGTATGGCCTCCCTCATCTCTCCCACAACCTGGCGGCATTTTCCCACCACGATGTGCCGTGTCACGCCGTCAAATGCACCGCTGTTTTCAAGGATGAGAAGGACCTCGTCGATCTTCGGAAGATTTTTAAGCAGCTCTCTGGTCTTGTTATTCATGGTATAATGTCACATTGAGCAATCGATACTCGGAGGCAAGCGGATTTATTGTTCCATGGGAAAGTAATATGGGAAAAGATACGAAATTGCAAACAAGAAATACCTACCTGTGCAGGCAGAAATCGCGAAAATTATTAACCGCGGTGAAGAATTCCCTCATCATGATGATCCAATAGTACCTCCCTCGGTCTGTCAGAAACAACGTCCCTTTGTGATACCGAAGCCCTCCTACCAGTATGAAGGCGAATATTTCGCGCCAGAGGTATCGTAAGGCTCTGCCGTGATATTTTTGCTCCAAAGACGCAATATTCAGTTCCATGCCGAACAGTTTCATCAGGAAATCATAGCGCGCCTGCTGCGGGAGCGTAAAATCACGCGAAGCCATCAAGGGGAGTTTCCCCCTGCTCAAGGTCTCAATATATCGGTTGATATCAAAGGTGTTCGCGTAGCACCTGCCCTGCATGTATCCGATCGATCCGCTGCCCAGACCGGCATATTCGTCATAGTCCACGATATACTCATCAATCATGGTGCCTCTCCGGGAAAAACACCACGCGGACGAAAAACGGTACGAAGGGGCAAGTCGCCCTGAGATCATCCGGTAGAAGGCCTCTTCCTTCCGGTAATCGACCGTTCCCATCGACCCCTCAACCTTTCTGCGCGTGGAGTCCGAAACCATCAGGGGGTAGTAAGTTACCTGATCCACGCCCGTCTGGGTCAGGACATCCAGGTCCCTGCTCAGGATTTCCTCTGTCTGGACGGGAAAGTTAAAGATCATATCGGCATTGAGGGTGTCGAATCGTCCCGACATCTCAGCGATCCTCTCGGCAATCGAAGCGCCACTCCCGTATTTCTCATGCCGGCCCATTGCCTTCAGAAGGCCGTCGTCAAAGCTCTGCACCCCCACCGAAAGCCTGTTGACACCGATTCTTTTCAAAACGGCAATATGTTCCGGGGTAAGGTGATTGGGGTTGGTCTCCACCGAGATGTCTCTGATATTGAAGCAATCCGCTGCCTGCGCCAGGGTCTTTTCCAGTTCGTCCATCAGTACTGTCGGAGTGCCGCCGCCTACATACACACCGGTAAAGTCGTACCCTGTGTCCCGGTAGAGCCGCATCTCCGCTCTGAGGGCGTCATGATATCTCCGGCAGAGGGCTTCGTCCAACACGACCCGGTTAAAGGAACAATAAGGGCACAGACTTTCACAAAACGGGATATGGATGTAGAGAAGCCTGCCGCCCTGTGCCCTTCCCCGAGGGAGAGAGGCGCCCATCCCCTCCTCGAACCGCATGGCCCGGGAAAACTCCCGCTTTGTTACTGCTGTTATAATCTTATCTATCACTGCACAAGCGTCCTCCCTGTACCTGCACCGCTGAACTATCAGGATTTTAATATTATTTCAATAGCGTTGAAATAACAAGCCCATGATGCTATAAAGGGAACATATCAAGGACAGAAAGGCCCTGCGCGAGAGCAATGAAGACCTGGAAATTGTGGGAAAACGAAAAGATCAACGAAGAGGAGGCACGGCTCCTCAGGAAACGCGCCGATGAGATACCGGTCCCCTTTGATGAAGAGGGGAAGAGGGATATCGAGACCCTCATTGATGCTTTTGTGGGACGGGATGACGCCGCTGGCCTTGCCGCCCCGCAGATAGGGATCAGCAAACGGGTCGTAGTCTTCAGGAACGGGAACTTGAACGACAGAGCGCCGATGCAGAAGGGGGACGGCCAGTACGATGTCCTCGTAAACCCGCGGATCACTCAGATACGGGGAGACAGGGAAAAGGGGCAGGAGGGGTGTCTCTCCTGCCCCGACATAAGCGTCGATGTCGTCAGGGCCACCTCCATCAAGGTGAAGGCGTACGATGAAGAGGGAGAAAAGGTCAACAGACGCTACCAGGGGTTCCTTGCCCGCGTTGTCCAGCATGAGCTTGATCACCTCGATGGGACGCTCGTTGTCGACCAAGGCACGGCGATCTATTTTCCCAAAGAGAAGGCCCTGTTTTTCGATAAGATCTTCAAGGGTGCGTAAAACCATCCCGCAAAAGACTTCGGGGAATCAGATCAGGGGGTGGAGAGCTGTCATATGACACACAGTGCCGCTATTTTGAGACGACCGGGAGTAAAAACACACGCGATGTGCTGGAGGCTGCCTCGCAGCGCGCCAGGCAGCTTGGTATCCGAACGGTCCTCGTGGCGACGTGCAGCGGAAAGACCGCGATGGAAGCAATTGACCGACTGGGTCCCGATATACAGACCATAGCTATTACCCACTACACGGGTTTCGTGCACCCCGATCATCAGGAGATGAAAGATGAGACGCGCCGCACGCTGGAATCGAAAGGGGGGCGGGTATTGACCTGCCAGCACGCTTTCGGGGGAGTGGGGCGCGGTATACGGAAGAAGTTGAACACCTACCAGGTTAGTGAAATCATGGCATACACCCTCAGGATGTTTGGCCAGGGGACCAAGGTGGCGATTGAACTGGCATTGATGGCCGCTGACGCGGGTCTGGTGAGGACGGACAAAGACGTGATATCCATTGCAGGGTCCTCCGCAGGAGCGGATACGGCACTGTTGCTCAAACCCTCGAATTCAGCCGACATTTTCAATTTGAAGGTAAGGGAGATCCTCTGTAAACCCGCAACATTTTAAAGAGAGGCTGTATGCCGCTGACCAAAGAGCATTTAGACAGATACGCCGATGCCCTTTTATGGGGGCTGTGGAAGGCCAGGACAGGACGGTTCAGGCGGGGCGATATTGTCCTGATTCGATACGATTCATCCGCCATAAGTCTCGTCGAAGTCCTCTACGACAAGCTGCTGGGCCGAGACATGCATATCATCCCCCGCGCCGGGCTCAGCGCGCACATGGAGCGCTCCTTCTTCGATAAGGCGAACCGGCGGCAACTTGTGTTCCATCCCCCCGGTGAAAAGGAACTCTGCGAATCGCTGGGCGGGAGTATCTTTGTCCATGCCCCCGAGTCTCTTACCCACCTGAAAGACGCAGATCCAGGAAAGATAGCACAGTCGGTGATAGCGAAAAAGGAGCTGCGCGAGATCTTGGACCGGAGAGAGGAGATCGGCGAGTTCGGCTGGACACTCTGTACCTTTCCCACCCGTGAACTGGCACAGAACGCGCGGCTTACCATCGAGCAATACACGGACCAGATCATAAAGGCCTGTTTTCTGGACAGCGACAACCCCGCTTCCCGGTGGGAAAACGTATACAGGAGAGCGGGTGCAATTAAAAAGTGGCTGAACGGCATGGCCGTTTCTTACTACCATGTAGAGTCGGAACATGTCGATCTTCGCATACGGCCGGGGAAAAAGAGAAGGTGGATAGGCGTTTCAGGCCACAATATCCCGAGCTTCGAGCTTTTTCTCTCCCCCGACTGGCGGGGAACCGAGGGGTATTACTTCGCCAACCAGCCCTCATTCAGAAACGGAAATTACGTGAAGGACGTAAAACTCGTCTTTGAAAAGGGTCGTGCCATAAAGGTCGAGGCCGCCTCCGGCGAAGACTTTGCGGTACGGCAACTGTCCATGGACAGAGGGGCTGGCAGGGTCGGGGAATTCTCCCTGACGGACAGGCGCTTTTCCAGAATCGACACCTTCATGGCAGATACACTCTTCGATGAAAACTACGGGGGGCAGTGGGGGAACTGTCATATAGCCCTTGGCGCATCGTTCTCCGAAGCGTACGACGGCAATCCCGCCGAACTGACAAAGACCATGAAAAAGAACCTCGGATTCAATGACTCCGCACTGCACTGGGACCTGATAAACACCGAAAAGAAAGTTGTACGGGCTCATCTGTCGGACGGGAAGACCGCCACAATCTATGAAAACGGTATTTTTTGCCGTTAGGGTGCCTGAGATGGCAAAAACAACCGGTACAGTGAAGATTACAGCCTCAAAAAAATCCGCCACCCCCG
>CAZNBR010000029.1:0-3728 GCA_964571315.1 uncultured Syntrophaceae bacterium | reverse complement strand
GCGGCACAATGAAATTCCGCACTGGTACCCGGGCAAGTACAACAAGTCAAAATTGATAGAGGACGCCTATGAGGCAACGGATTTCTTCCCGGCACTTGAAGGGGGAGGGAAATGGCTCCGATTTACCGCTTCCGCTCTCAGGGATTCGACGGGGACCATCACGGGGGCGGTTGAAACCCTTGAAGACATAACGGACCGCAAGCTTGCCGAGAATGCGCTGAGAGAAAGCGAGGCGCGTTACCGGACCCTGAGTGTCACCGATTCCCTCACGGAGCTGTATAACTCGAGGCATTTCTATGATCAACTGCGACTGGAGATAGAGAGAGCCGAGCGGTATGGACATCCCCTCTCCCTCCTCCTCCTGGATATCGACAATTTCAAGAGATTCAACGATACGTACGGGCACCTTGAAGGGGACGAAGTCCTCATTCGCCTGGGACAGGTCATCCGGAGATGCCTGAGAAAAACGGACTCCGCGTACCGGTTCGGGGGAGAGGAGTTTACCATTATCCTGCCGGAAACAGCCGGTGATGCGGCAACCGTTCTCGCGGAAAGGATACGGGAAGAACTTGAAGACGAGAACTTTCACCCCGTGGAGAGCCCGGAGATAGTGCATGAAACGGTGAGCATCGGGGTGGCCCAATATCTGCCGCGCGAGGGGCTGAGACCGTTTATCAAACGGGCGGATTTCAACATGTACGGGGCCAAGGAGCAGGGGAAAAACAGGGTCTACTACCAGCCTACATAGGTCGGCCTCGAACACGCACACCACCGTAAGAAAAACCCTTGACAAGATATTCTACAGGCATTATTACCCTGCCTTCCGGTGATCCACTCACCCGAACACCGGGTACACGGAGACCGTATGTCCGTTATTCTGAACATCCCTGCCATCGTGAGGATCCTCATTGTTTTCATCTGTATCCTCATGGCCATCAGGAAAAAGATCTCGCTGGGGAATGCCTTCGTCCTGGGAGCGATCCTCATCGGGGCGCTCTTCGGCCTGAGGCCGGGCGCGATGATTTCCTCAGCCGTCGGCTCAGTCATGATGCCCAAGACCCTTTCTCTTGCCGTGGTCGTTACCCTTATCCTCGTCCTCAGCAGCAGTATGGAGATGGGAGGGCATATGGCGCGGCTCCTCGACAGTTTCCGAGGTCTCGTGGCAAATCCCCGGCTGAATCTCGCCCTGTTTCCCGCCCTTATCGGTCTTCTCCCGATGCCCGGAGGCGCGATATTTTCCGCCCCCATGGTGAAGGAACTGGGAAACCAAAGCGGTCTCCGGCCGGACCAGCTCAGTTTCATCAACTACTGGTACCGCCATATCTGGGAATACTGGTGGCCTCTCTATCCCGGGGTGCTCCTCGCGGTAACACTGGCGGAGATAGACCTCTGGACCGTTGTGATGATCATGTGGCCGCTTACCGTGATAGCCGTCTCTCTCGGGTCCCTTTCTGTCAAGGGAGCCGAACTGAAAGACGCGGTGGGAAAACGGGACATGGCCCGCCCCGCGGGACCTTTTTTGAAGGAACTGGTTCCCATACTTATGGTGATCTTTGTGGGGCTCGGTATGGGAGTACTCCTCTCGGCCCTATTCCCCGGGATTCATATTGCGAAGGAAACAGGCCTGATTGTCGCGCTTATCCTGTCTATTGTGTATGTCTGGGTCCGCAGCAGGATGGCGGGCGACATGATCCGAGGGGTTCTCATGGACCCGCACATTTTTAAGATGTTTTACATGGTTATCGCGATACTGATCTTCAAGGGAATGCTTGAGGACAGCCACGCCGTGATGGCCATAAGCGCGGAGTTTATGAAATTTTCCATTCCCCTCGTCCTGATAACCGTTGTGCTCCCCTTCATCGTGGGGGGGATCACGGGAATAACAATAGCCTTCGTGGGGAGCACCTTCCCCATTATCATCCCTCTCATCCATTCCATGGGTGAAGGGGTCTTCATGCCGGCCTATGTTGCCCTCGCGCTTGTGAGCGGTTTTATGGGGGTGCTTCTCTCGCCCCTCCACCTCTGCCTCCTCCTTTCAAACCAGTATTTCGGGGCCGCCTTCGGACGCGTATACCGTCATCTTCTCCTGCCCTGCGGATTCCTCTTTGCGACAGGCCTCATATATTTTTTCTTCGTACACTGGCTGATTGCATGAGCTGCATGGTGCCTGCGCACGGCTGGACATCCGTTCCATGGGTTACACATGAACCATTTGACAGGATCAGAATGATGCTTATTATAATCGTACATTGACGATAGACGATATCTGTGATATTGCCCTACGCCGATATTCTGTAATGATGCAGAACGCAGGATCTTTTCTGTGTACCATTGCCAAAAAATTTGATAAGAGGGCATAAACGATTGATGACGACAGGTGAGTGTGCAGGCGGGCCGCGTTTCGTGGATGTCGGGGTTCTCGAAAAGACCGATCATGAAACGTGTAAAAAAGTGCTGGCAAGACTCTCGAAGGGGCTCGCCCACCCCGCGCGGATCGAGATTATCCGGATGCTGTTCAATAAGCCCCCGGAGAAGAAGTACATCTGCTCGGATATCGTCAAGGTCCTGCCCCTGGCACAGGCGAGCGTCTCTCAGCACCTGAAGATACTGA
Source organism: uncultured Syntrophaceae bacterium (assembly GCA_964571315.1). Taxonomy (GTDB): domain Bacteria; phylum Desulfobacterota; class Syntrophia; order Syntrophales; family UBA2210; genus UBA6078. The sequence goes on along the minus strand of CAZNBR010000029.1, from coordinate 1,117 downwards.
AGGAAACGGGCTGGGTATACGGAGAGATTGACGGGCCGCGCGTCAGATGCAGCCTTGTCGGGAACATTATGGAGTATTACAAAGAGCTTATGAAAAAAGCTACTCAAGCGTGAAAAAATATAAAGGAGAAAACACAATGTTTGAAGTTTCAGAAAAGGCACAAGAGATGATCAAGAAGGTCCTCGAAGCGAGAGAAGACAAACTCCCGGTTCGACTGGTATATTCCGGAGGCGGGTGAGCGGGTCCCTCACTGGGAATGTCTCTGGATGAGGCAAAAGAAGGCGATAAGATCTTTAAGGAAGACGGCGTAACATTTTTGATAGATGAACAGTTGTTTGAGCAGGCAAAACCGATCAACATAGATTTTATTGATTCGGACAGAGGTTCCGGTTTTTCCATTACCTCCAACCTGTCGATCGGCGCTACGTGTGACGGAGGGTGCTGCGGTTAATACAGACCATGGCTCAAGCCACAAAATATTGCGTTATCCTGACCACATGCGCAAACCGGGAAGAAGCTGAAAAGCTGGCCCGACTCCTCGTTGAATCGAGACTGGCGGCGTGTGTGCAGATGACGGGTGTTACAAGTTTTTACGAATGGGACGGTGCCCTCAACAGGGACGACGAACAGTTGCTGTTTATAAAGGCACCGTCCGTTTCATATGGTGAGATTGAGGGACTCATTTCCCGGAACCACAGCTACGATGTCCCGGAGATCATCCAGATCCCGATCCGTGCAGGTAGCGAGGCATACCTGAAATGGATCGACACCGTCACCGAATAGCGCGGGGTACGTCTCCGGGTGGAACCGGCCTGTCACCACGGCACATACAGGGGTAAAAGACACAGGCCGACTACCACAACCGACAGGATGATAACGCCGGCGTAGAATATCTCCAGATAGAAATCACCCCGCGAAGAATATTCATCCCAGTCGGTTTTTTCCAGGTAACTCTGGAATTTGGGAAACATCTTCCTCTCCGATCAAAAATTTTGCACCATATGATCCCTGCTGGTGGCCCTACGCATAAAAACCCGCCGTACCTTTACAATCGGCATAACCGATTATAATCTTGAATTACATCCTCTCGGATCGACCCCTGTCGCACCTCCCCGTG
>CAZNBR010000028.1:11880-17081 GCA_964571315.1 uncultured Syntrophaceae bacterium | reverse complement strand
ATGCCTGTATCGACACAGAATAGAACTGTTTTTCCCCACGCGCGATTCATTTCAGCGGGGCTTTATTTGGCAGTTGAAGTGGCCCTTTGCAGTACCATACCCCTTTGTGTCGAAAACCCGGATCTGACCGATCTGGACGGTGAAGATCTGAAGTCCATTACGGTGAACTCTCTTTTGAATTGCAGGTCATTGCGGGTGACAGATGAACCGGAGGCCTAGATGATGCGGATTGGCAACTTTTCTATACGGAAAGAACTTCTTTTTTTGGGCCTGGCCGGTATGCTGATCCTGGGACTGGCGTCTACGGCATTGATTGTTAGCGGGCAGAAAAAGGTCAAAGAAAATTTTGCCGAGGAACTCTCTTCCATGGCGGGCGTGGTCGCCCACAGCAGTGGATCTCCCCTGTTGTTCAAGGATGAAGATGCGGCCAGGGAAGGTCTGTCCACTCTGTCCATAAAACGCGATGTTGTTCTTGCGGTTCTGTACGATAAAAACAGTCAAATTTACAGCACATACAAACGGAGTGGGATAAACGAACATGCCCTGATCGCTGCGTTGAGCGCCACACAACCTCACTGGCGGGTGAGCCTGCAGGAAATGAAGAGGGTAACTGGCTTCACATACGTGTCCGGAAGGCATATGTATATCATACGGCCTGTCCACGTAAACAAAACAGCCGTCGGCGCTCTTCTTCTGGTTGGTGACATGAAGCGGGTGCAGAGGACTCTGGATGAACATTATCTCGTTATTGCATCTATTGCGATCATTACGATCCTGCTTCTGGTCTTTTTGTCAAACAGGATCCAGGGGATCATTGCCGATCCGTTGGTTGAAATGATTGGATCCATGGGTGAGATGACCAGGGAAAAAAATTATTCTGTTCGAATACCGAAACGTCGCGATGACGAGTTCGGAGTCTTGATAGACCGATTTAATGACATGATCGAGGAGATTCAGTTGAGGGACAAAGAGTTGCGGGAGTACAGTTCCGGTCTTGAAAAGATGGTTGCGTCCCGCACGGCGGATCTCTCCCAGGCCAAAAACAAGATGGAGGCGATGGTGGTTCATCTCAAAAAGGCCAAGGAAGAGGCAGAGGAGTCCAGCCGGGTAAAATCCCAGTTTCTGGCAAACATGAGCCACGAGATCCGCACGCCGATGAATGGTGTCCTGGGTATGGCCGAACTGTTGTTGGAGACAGACCTTGTCCATGAACAGCGCCGGTTTGCTGAAACCATTCAGTCGTCAGGCGAGTCGCTTCTGGCAATCATCAATGATATCCTTGACTATTCTAAAATAGAGGCAGGCAAACTCGAGCTTGAAAAGATTCATTTTAACCTGCGGCTGCTGATTGAAGATGTCCTTCAGCTCCACGCTTCGCGGGGCCATGCCAAAGACCTTGAACTGGCCGTTCTTATCCCGGAGGAAACGGATATCTTTCTCATGGGCGATCCCACCCGGCTTCGACAGATTCTCAATAACCTTGTGAGTAATGCCATCAAATTTACGGAAAAGGGGGAGGTTGTCGTGCGGGCTTCCACGACGAGACGTGAGGATAACCGGGCAACGCTGGATCTGTCGGTCCTCGACACGGGGGTCGGGATCAGACGGGAAGACCGTCAGAAACTCTTTAAACTCTTCTCCCAGGTTGACGGGTCTACAACCCGGCGATATGGCGGAACGGGACTCGGTCTGGCAATCTCCAAGGAACTGGTCTCATCGATGGGGGGCGTTCTGGATTGTGAAAGCGAACCGGGGAAAGGTTCGGCCTTCTTTTTTACCGTGGATCTCGAAATAACCCCCGAAAAGGAAAGAAAAAGATCTCTCCCCGGTATTGCCAGGTTGCGTGGACTTCGCGTCCTTGTCATCGATGATAACGCAACGAACCGGGAAATTTTCACCCGACAGACGGCTTCATGGGGGATGAAAAGTGACAGTGCCAGAGGAGGAGCCGAAGGACTCAAGAAACTGATTTCGGCTCAAAAGAAAAAAAAGCCCTTTGATCTGGTTCTCCTCGATATGAATATGCCGCGTATGGGCGGGCTGGAGGTGGCTCAAAGGATACAGGCCGATCCGGCCATAGACGATGTCCGGTTGGTCATGCTCACCTCGGTAGGATTACGCGGTGACGCCAGGATAGCCAAAGAGAGCGGCGTCCTGGCTTATCTGACCAAGCCGGTTCGCCAGTCCGACCTGCACGCCTCATTGCTGAAGGTGATGAGCTGCAACCCGAAGGATGAATCACAACAACTCATCACCAAACACAGCATGGCCGAAGAGGGGCGAAGATTTGATATCGATGTCCTGGTGGCGGAAGATAACGCAACGAACCGGGAAGTTGACAATGCCATGCTCAAGACATTCGGTTGCCGGGTAGATATTGCCTCAAACGGCGAAGAAGCCGTGGATGCCTTCGCCTCGTCGGAGGGTGGGTATGATCTTATTTTTATGGACTGTCAGATGCCTGTGATGGACGGGTATCAGGCTGCAGCCGCGATTCGGAACCTGGAAAGAGAAAAGGGCCTGGAAAAGAAGACTCCTATTGTCGCGTTAACGTCACACGCCTTTACAGAAAACCGGGAAAAATGCCTGGCTGCCGGGATGGACGATTATATGATTAAACCCTTTGTGCTCAACCAGATGCTGGCCACCCTCGAGCGCTGGTGCGGTAACGGAGGGGATGACCCTGAGAGGGTCAAAACCGGAAAGAAAGAGAAGGGTGATGTCACGGGCTGTGGTCTCTCGGAGGAAGAAGGCCCGGACCGCGAGGGTTCATCTCCGATTGATCGAAGTGTGCTGTGCGGTCTTCATGATCTCCAGATCGAGGGAGAACCGAGTATTGTTAAAAGGGTTATTAATGCCTACCTGACTGACTCGGAGCCCCTTATCTCACAACTGAAAGAGGCCCTTTCGGAGAATGATAGTGAAGTTTTGCAATGGTCCGCCCATAGCCTCAAGTCAAGCAGCGCCAATGTGGGGGCTCTCAGACTTTCCGAGATAAGCAGAGAGCTTGAAATGAATTGTAGAAATAATGTCCTTGAAGATGCAGCGCGTCTCGTCGCTGCCATTGAATCGGAATTTATGAAAGCCAAGGAATCCTTGCAAAAGGAACAGGGGCTTACATGATTGATAAAAAACGGGCGAATGAAAATCCATTGGCGCTGGTTGTGGACGATGACAACTCTCTGCGGATAGCCATGGGCGCGGCACTCATGAAGGTCGGGTTTGATGTGATCGAGGCGGAGAACGGCCGCCGTGGTCTCGCTCTCTTCCAGTCCGAGAAACCCGATCTTGTCCTGCTGGACGTCGTCATGCCCGAGATGGATGGGTTTGAAACGTGTGCCGCTATTCGGAAACTCCCCGAGGGGGCGTATACTCAAGTCCTGATGGTGACCGGTCTGGATGATGCCGATTCCATAAAACGGGCCTTTGAGGCCGGTTCAGATGGTTTCATATCCAAGCCTCTCAACCTGGTGATGCTGGGTCACCGGGGAAGGTACATGTTGCGCGCCGGCCGAGCCTTCAGGGAATTATACCGGAGCAGAAGTCGTCTGGCCAAGACCCAGAAGCTTGCCAAACTCGGCAACTGGCAGGTTGATCTTGCCACCAATGAGTTCCACTGTTCCCGTGAGGCCTGTCGTCTCCTTAAATTAAAGAAGGACGGCAGACAGGTGACGTATGATGATTTTCTGGCGCAGGTTGTTGACCTGGAGCGCGATACGGTCAGGAAAAAAATTGACAAGGCGGTGAAGGCAAAAAAATCGATCAACCTGGATTACCGTGTCCTCCTTTCCGACGGCACCCAGAAGCACATACTGAACCAGGGGGAAGTACTCTTCAATGAGAGTGGGGTGCCGGAAATACTGCTGGGAGTTGTTCAGGACGTGACCCAGTTGAAACAGGCGGAGGAAGAGATTCGCCTGCTCGCCTTCTATGATGGTCTGACCGGTCTGGCGAATAGAATGCTTTTCCTGGATCGGCTTGACCACACCATTGCCACGGCGACGCGCAACAATCAGATATTTGCACTGCTGTATCTTGACCTTGATCGGTTTAAACGGGTGAATGACACACTCGGGCACCATGTTGGTGACCTGCTCTTGAAAAACGTGGCGGAAACGCTCAAGCAAAATATTCGCTGCAGCGATACCGCGTCACGGCTCGGCACGGACAATTCTGATTCAGTAATCGCGAGACTCGGGGGGGATGAGTTTACCGTTTTGCTTTCCGATATCAGGGATACGGAAAGCGCGGCAATGGTTGCCAGGCGTCTCATTCAAGCTATAGCGGCCACCTACGATTGTGACGGGCATGATGTATCGGTGACCACCAGCATCGGTATCAGTGTTTTTCCCCAGGACGGGGAAAGCGCCGGCGTATTGTTGAAAAACGCGGATTCCGCGATGTATCAGGCAAAGGATTCCGGGAGGAATAATTATCAGTTCTATGAGGAATCCCTCAACCTCGCCGTTATGGAGCGGTTTTCAATAGAGAATGATATGAGGAAGGCGCTTGATAAGAGGGAGTTTGTTCTCTACTATCAACCGCAGATAGACCTCGCAACGAGAAAGATCGTCGGCGCCGAGGCGCTGATTCGATGGCTTCACCCGGAGAAGGGGATAATTGTCCCCGATGACTTTATCCAGATTGCTGAGGAATCGGACCTGATTATCGACATCAACAGATGGGCGCTGCAAACGGCATGCAGACAGGAGAGCGAGTGGGGGAAAGCCGGCTTGTTTCCGGTGAGGGTTGCCGTGAACCTGTCCGGATATAAGTTCGCGCATCAGGATATTTTAGAAAGCATCGAGGATGCCCTCCGGATCGGCAGTATCGAAGCGCACGATCTCGATATTGAAATTACCGAAAACGTCCTCATGCAAGATACGGATGAAACGGTTGCGACGCTGAAACGGATGAAAGCCCTGGGCGTTACCATGACCCTGGACGATTTTGGAACGGGGTACTCCTCCCTGCGCTACCTGGCCTCGTTCCCTTTTGATGCCATAAAGATCGATCGTTCGTTTGTAATGGAATGCACGGAGCAACGGGATAATCTTGTCCTCATACGGACCATTATCGCCATGGGCCACAGCCTTGAGAAGAGGGTCGTGGCGGAGGGGATTGAAACAAAAGAACAGTTGGACCTGATACAGGGGTATGGCTGTGATGAGGCCCAGGGTTATTATTTCAGCCCCCCGGTC
>CAZNBR010000028.1:9277-11780 GCA_964571315.1 uncultured Syntrophaceae bacterium | reverse complement strand
ACATGCGATCGGTCCGCGACGTAATGGAATCGAGGAGTATTGCCATCTTCGGCGCTTCACAGGACCCTCTCAAACCGGGGGCCCTGCTCATCAAGGCGCTGGGCCGGACAGGCTTCAAGGGCCGGATTGCCGGGATAAACCCCCGCGGGGGGGAGTTTCGGGGGGTCACGTTTTACCCCAGCCTTGACGAGGTCCCCTTTGACGTGGATCTGGCCACCATGATCATCCCCCCCGGAGCGGTGCCGGGTGCCCTGAGAGACTGCGCCCGCAAAGGGGTGAAGGGCGTGGTGATCTCCTCCGAGGGGTTTGCCGAGTCCGGTGAGGAGGGGAAGGCCCTGCAGGAGGAGATTCGTGCTATTTTACGCTCCGCCGATATCCGCGGCTTCGGACCGAACACGCTGGGGCTGGTGAACACGGAGACGGGCCTCCTGACTTCATACTTTTCGAACAGGAACACGAGGATCCCCGGTTCCGTGGGATTCGCCGCCCAGTCGGGGATCTTTGTGGGGGCGCTCCTGATGTACATGAGTTCATTCCCCGTGTACCGGATCTCAAAGGGCCTGGGCCTGGGGAACAAGGTGGACGTCGACGAGAGCGATGCCCTGGAATATCTGACCGGGGATAAGCAGACACGGATCATCTGCCTGTATCTGGAGGATATTCACGACGGCCGGAGATTCCTGGAGGAGGCCCGGAGGGCCGTCAGGGAAAAGCCGGTCATTCTGCTCAAGGGCGGTCGCAGCGAAGCGGGGAGCGCCGCCACGGCCTCCCATACGGCGAGCCTCGCCGTCAATGACGCCATCCTGGACGGAGCTCTTCACCAGGCGGGGGTCCTGCGGGTGAAGGGCGTTGAAGAACTCATGGCGACGATCATGGGATTCCAGTGGGCGCCGCTCCCCCGGGGGAACCGGATTGCCCTGGTTAGCTTCAGCGGAGCCCAGGCGATCATGAGTGTCGATCAGGCGGCCGATGAGGGGCTCACCCTTGCCCGGTTCAGACCGGAGACCCTGGACCGCCTCTCCGCGGTCATCTCGACCGATTCCAAACGGAAGAACCCCGTTGATACCTATCCGGACATGAATGTACACGGTTTTGAGAAGACTTCGACCGAGATCGTCAGAGCCTTACTGGACGACGACAGCGTGGACGGGATCTTTTTTATCTCCTTTGCCAACCGCGGCACCGACATGATGGACCCCCTTGTGGATCTTGTCAGGGAAAGGGGGGATAAACCCTTCTTTGTGTCCCTTCTGGGGGATGCCGGTGATATCGCCCTGTCACGCGCCTATCTGATGGACCGGGAGATCCCCATCTTCGATTTCCCGGAGACGGGGGTGCGGGTCTTTTCCCGGATGTGGCAGTACGCACGCAGACTCGGGTCTCCGGCCTGAGACATTCGAACCCCTTACTTTCCTGCATCTCTCAGCAGGTCCTTAATCCCGGCCCTCACAAGGGAGGGGTCGAGATATAACTTGAGCTTTTTCGTACCCCTGGCATCGACAAAGGTCTTGTCGAGGGTCAGGGCAGCCTTTTTCAGGATCTTTGCGTCTCCGTCCATGAGTATGAAGTGATAGTTCAGCCCTATCCAGAAGGCGATGAGCCACCCAATAAGGACTATCACCAGTATCTTTTTCATAATGAGCCTCCGTTGATCTGTGCGCAGATCTTCCTCATGAAGAATACAGCAGCCCCCCGCGCGACCGGCGGAGAGAAAAGGACGAAAGAAAACCGCGGGGAGATGCCGGCCCTGCCCGCTGCATCAGAACGAGTGTTCTTTCCCCGGAAATGTCCCGCTCTTGACGTCGTCGATGTACTGCCCGATGGCGGCCTGTATGTCCTTGTTCAATTCGGCATACTTCTTGACAAATTTGGGGGTGAACTTCTCGAATATCCCGAGCATGTCGTTGACGACGAGCACCTGGCCGTCGCACTCAACGCCGGCTCCGATCCCGATCGTGGGTATCGTCAGAGCCCTGCTGATCTCGCCGGCAAGCTGCGCCGGGACACATTCCAGGACGAGGGAAAACGCCCCCGCCTCTTCCAGAGCCCTGGCATCTTCCATCAGCTTCCGGGCCGTTTTGTCATCCTTGCCCTGCACCTTGTAGCCGCCGAGTTGATGGACCGATTGCGGTGTGAGACCGAGATGCCCCATGAGCGGAATGCCCGAGGAGGTTATCTTCCTGACGGCCTCGGCCACCTCTTGCCCCCCCTCCAGTTTGACGCCGTGGGCGCCGGCCTCTTTCATGAAGCGGCCCGCGTTGTTCACCGCCTCCTGGACCGATACCTGGTAGGACATGAAGGGCATATCCGCGATGACCATTGCGCGCTTTGCCGCCCGGGATACCGGTTTTGTGTGGTGGAGCATATCCTCCATGGTGACCGGCAGCGTGCTGTCGTAGCCCAGGACGACCATGCCGAGGGAATCTCCTATCAGTATCATATCCACACCGGCCTCATCCATGATCGCGGCGGTGGAATAGTCGTAGGCGGTCAGCATGGAGAT
>CAZNBR010000028.1:0-9177 GCA_964571315.1 uncultured Syntrophaceae bacterium | reverse complement strand
CGGCCTCATCCATGATCGCGGCGGTGGAATAGTCGTAGGCGGTCAGCATGGAGATCTTCTCTCCCTCCCTCTTCATCTTCAGTATAGCGGAGATGGTGATCTTGTTTATCCTGCCCTGTTTACTCATGTGAAACTCCTTTCAACAGTGATTTTATCTCCTCGGCCCTGTCTTCGGACAGGGTGTTGTTTCCGAGGGCTATATCCACGGTGAACAGGCCCATTTCGCGGTACAGATCCAGGAGTCGGGGCGCCTTCTCCCCGAGGACCTTGAGATGTCCGCGGATTGTCCCGATGTCGCCGCGTGCGATTGGGCCGGTAAGCGATTTCTCGGTTCCCCGGGCTTCGATGTTCCTGATGGTTCCCCTGACGAGCGGCCAGAATGATCGGATCGCCTCGTCGCCGCCCATCCCCAGGTGCCGGTAGACCCCCTCCACCATGTTCATAAGGGTGACGAGGTAATTCGATGCCATGCAGGCAGCCGCGTGGTAGAGCGGTTTGTCCGCATCCGATACAAAGAAGGGTATGCCCCCCAGATCCTCCACGATGCGCACCGCCCAGTCTTTCACCTCACCTTCGGCGGTGATGCTGAAGGTGCTCCCCGGGATGCTCTCTATGACCCCCTTTACGTCCACAAATGACTGGAGCGGGTGAATGGTTGCCACCTGTGCCCCGGACGCGTGCGCGGATTCCAGGAGGCCGAGACCTCCGGCCCCGCTCATGTGAACGACCCTCTTGCCGGGGCCGAAACCGCCCCCCCGGGCAATCTCATCGCATACGGATTTGATGAAGTCGTCAGGTGTGGTGATGAAGATAGATTGTGCGGTCAGGGCGGCCTGGAGGGGATCATTCGAGACAACCCCGCCGGTATATCCAACCCCCCTCTCAAGGGCGTCCGGGGACCGGTCCGCGACCGCAACTATCCCGTAGCCGGCACTCCGCAGGAGATGGCCTACTGCGGTGCCCACCTTGCCGAGTCCTACTATGGCGATCGAGTCTTTTTTCATTTCACAAAAAAGGGGCCTTTCCGCTGATATTCGGAAGGCCCCATAAGATACACTCTTGCTGCACGTTCTGTCTTCGACCATTCCGTCTCAGTCCGTCGCTTTCGGATCCAAGCGGTTTTGCACAGCACCTATCACACGGGGAAACGGCTTGTCAACAGATTATTTGCCGAAGTTTCCGCCTTTTTATCCCTTGTAATTCTCAAAGGAGTTATTATACTAAACAGGAAATGCCGCGATCCGCATCGCTGCATGAAAAGCTTCGCATGATAGCACGAAAAACGGATAAATCCGCTGATCCCATATTCTTCAGGAGAAAAATGAGAAAGATTGAGCTGATGGTTTTTGACTTTGATGGAACACTTGTGTGCTCTGCGGATGACCTTGCGAACTCCGTGAACCACACGCTGCGCAAGCTGGGCATACCGGTTCTCGATACGGAGAAGATCATAGGATTCGTCGGCGATGGGGTGGTGAAACTGATTGAACGCTCCCTCGGGGAGAAGTACCGGGGCAGATTCGATGAGGCGATGGGGCTGTTCAGGGCCCATTACGCGCAGCACCTTCTCGATACGACGGCCCTGTGTCCGGGTGTCCCCGACGTGCTGGAGCATTTCAGGGATACAAAGAAGCTGATTATTACCAATAAGGTCTATGATTATACGATAAGAATTGCTGAGGCACTGGGGATTGCCGGATACTTTGAAGAGGTAATCGGCATGGACAGTTCCTCCCTCAGGAAACCCGACCCGGAGCTGTTGATCCCCCTCCTGGAGAGGTATGGTGTGGTGAAGACGGATGCCGTGATTATCGGCGACGGGATCAACGATATACTTCTGGCGAAGAATACCGGAACAGTGAGCTGCGCGCTGTTGAACGGGTTGGGAGACAGGGACAGGCTTTTGTCTCTCGATCCGGATTATTGCTGCGAGAATATAGCGGAGCTGAAAGAACTGTTTGGATGACGAACTGCCGGGTGGAAAAGGGTTGATCGGCCCATGCGTAAGGTGAGAAACACGATTGAGAAGCACGCCATGATCACCCCGGGTGACCGGGTGGGCGTCGCCCTGTCCGGCGGGGCGGATTCCGTCGCCCTCCTGCACGTGCTTGCGAATCTTGCGCCGGAGCATGCCCTTGAACTGTTTACGCTGCATCTGAACCACGGTATCAGGGGGGAGGAATCCGACCGGGATGAGGCCTTTGTCCGAAAGCTGGCCGGATCGATGGATATCCCCCTCGAGTCTGAGAGGGTTTCCGTCCCGGCGCTGCGGAAGGAGAGGGGAGGGTCCCTTGAAGATATCTGCCGGGATGAGCGGTACGCGTTCTTTGAGAGGATGGCGCGCAGACACGGGCTGGATAAGATTGCCCTGGGACATACCTTGAGCGATCAGGCGGAGACGGTCATCATGCGGTTTCTCAGGGGGAGCGGCCTTGAGGGCCTGAAGGGTTTTCTCCCGGTGCGCGACGGGATCTACATACGCCCCCTCATGGAGGTAACGCGCGACGAGATAATTTTCTTTCTGGGGGAAGAAGGCATACCGTTCGTGACGGACAGCTCCAACCGGGATGAGACCTATCTGAGAAACAGGATACGGGGCAGACTGGTACCGGAGCTGAAGGCCTCCTACAACGTGAGGTTGGAAGAAAATATCGGTCGTACGGCCGAGATACTCAGGCTTGAAGACGATTTTATCAGGGAATCGGTCGCGGGGATTATCGCCGAGTGGACGATCGATACGGACAGGGCCCGGCTGCCGGTTCCAAAACTGAAGAAACTCCACCCGGCCCTGCTGTGGAGGCTTATCAAGACCATCCTTGAAACCCATTCACCCGTAAAGAACGGGATCGGGTATCTCCATGTAAAGGCGGTCGCGGATCTGATTGACGGTCCGAGTCCGAGCGCTTCCGCGGATCTTCCCTTCAATCTTACGGCCCGGCGGGAGTACGATGATCTGATTATTGCGCCGGACGACGGATCATCGGGCGGGTGCGACTTTTCATACGAGGTACAGATCCCGGGGAGCGTGGATATTGCGGAGACGGGAAGAAGGATGGTCTTCGATCTGGTCGACGCGGAGGAGGCAGATGGACGTTCGGATAACCCCGTCTTTATGGACTGCCGCGCCATCTCCTTTCCCCTTGTCGTGAGGAATATGAGGGCTGGGGACCGGATACGGCCCCTGGGGATGAAGGGAACGAAAAAGGTGGCGGCGCTCCTGATGGATGAAAAGGTGCCGAAGGTTCTAAGACGGTCGATCCCTCTCCTGGCCGATCGATCATCGGTGCTGTGGGTGCCGGGGGTGCGACTCAGCGACAGGGTGAAGATGACGGATATGACGGAAAAGGTGGTAAAAGCGGAAATTATTTGATAGTGAAAAGACCTCAAAATTTTTTACAGGGAGTTAACCGTGAATCAATCGCAAAAAAATATTGCCCTCTGGATTGTGATCAGCCTGGTGTTTGTTTTTCTCTTTCAGATGTTCAATCAGCCTCAGGGGAAGAAGGAAGAGATCGTGTACAGTGACTTTATCGGCTACCTCGATAAGGGGCAAGTGACCGATGTGACTATCCAGGGCGAGAATATAGAAGGCAGACTTGCCGACGGCAAGATATTCAAACTTTTCGCGCCCCGGGACCCGAATCTGGTCTCCGTTTTGAAGACAAAAGGGGTGAGGATCACAGCCAAACCCGCCGAGGGGTCTTCCTGGTATATGACCATCCTTATATCATGGCTCCCCATCATGCTCCTTGTGGGTGTCTGGATCTTTTTCATGAAACAGATGCAGGGCGGTGGCGGCAAGGCGATGTCTTTCGGAAAGAGCAGGGCCCGGTTGATGACCGACAAGTCACATAAGACCACCTTTGCCGATGTGGCGGGCATCGATGAGGCCAAGGAAGAACTGGAGGAGGTGGTCGAATTTCTGAGAGACCCCGGGAGGTTCACGAAACTGGGGGGAAGGATCCCCAAGGGGGTGCTCCTCGTGGGACAGCCCGGTACGGGCAAGACGCTCCTTGCGCGGGCGATCGCCGGCGAGGCGGGGGTCCCCTTCCTGAGTATCAGCGGGTCCGATTTTGTGGAGATGTTTGTGGGCGTCGGCGCGTCCCGCGTGAGGGATCTTTTTAATCAGGGGAAGAAGAACGCGCCCTGTATCATCTTTATCGACGAGCTCGACGCGGTCGGGAGACAGCGGGGGGCCGGTCTCGGAGGCGGTCATGACGAGAGGGAACAGACCCTGAATCAGATGCTCGTGGAGATGGATGGATTTGAATCCAATGAGGGTGTCATCATCATGTCGGCAACCAACCGCCCGGATGTTCTCGATCCCGCCCTCTTGAGGCCCGGGAGATTCGACCGGCAGGTGGTGGTTTCCCTCCCGGATGTCAGGGGGAGGGAGAAGATATTCGAGGTGCACGTCAAGAAGGTTCCGCTCGATCCCGACGTAGACCTTTCGGTCATCGCCCGAGGGACCCCCGGTTTTTCCGGCGCCGATATAGAGAATCTGGTCAATGAGGCGGCCCTGTATGCGGCTCGGCAGAACAAGGACAAGGTCTCCCTGTCCGACCTGGAATTCGCGAAGGACAAGGTCCTCATGGGGGCCGAGAGAAGGAGCATGGTGATCAGTGATGAGGAGAAGAGCAACACCGCGTACCATGAAGGCGGCCATGCCTTGGTCGCCAAACTGATCCCGGGGACCGACCCGATACACAAGGTTACCATCATCCCGAGAGGGAGGGCCCTCGGTCTGACGCAGCAGCTCCCGGTGGATGAGAAGCATGCCTATCCCAGCTCATATCTGATCAACAACATTACGATCCTCCTCGGGGGGAGGGCGGCCGAGGCACTGATCCTGAAAGACTTTACCACGGGGGCGGGGAATGATATAGAGCGCGCCACGGAGATCGCCCGGAAGATGGTCTGCAACTGGGGGATGAGCGAGGAGATGGGACCGCTGACGTTTGGGAAGGCGGAGGAGCAGATATTCCTGGGCAGGGAGATCGCCACGCACAAGAATTACAGTGAAGATACCGCGGAAAGGATCGACAAGGAGATATCGCGGATCGTTATGGAAAACTATGAACGGGCCAAAAAGCTCCTCTCGGAGAATATCGACACCCTACACAGGCTCGCGAAGGTGCTGCTTGAAAAGGAGGTGCTCAACGCCGAAGAGCTTGATGAGATCGTAGGGATACAGACCGAAAAAGAGGCCTAAGTGAGATACCTGCACATCACCTCTCCCGCCCGGGCGGAGGATGAATTGAAAAAGGTGGGCGTGGACTGGCCGGGGATCGAGGCCATGCTCCCCAAGATGGAGACCGTCAATCTGCTCCTTGAGGGGATCGAGTGCAGGGTAGCGAACATACTGAAACAGGAGATGCTGTCCATCGGCGGAGACGTCGCCGTGGCACGTGAGTCCGTTGCCTGCAGCATAGACAGAACGGATGCCGTACTGATCGGCACCTCCAAGCAGATGAGGAGGCTTGCCGACAAGCTGGCCCCCCAGCCCTTCGGCCTGAGAGAGATATCCGACGATATCAGAAGGGTCCTTGGCAATATCACACGAGACACCTTTGTGCTCCGAACGCCGAAGAGAGAGATTGTGATCGGCGGAAAGACCCTCGTCATGGGCATCGTGAATATGACCCCCGATTCCTTTTCCGACGGGGGGATGTTCGGCGGCGTTGAAGAGGCCGCGGCCTATGCCCTGAAGATGGAGGAGGCCGGCGCCGATATCATCGATGTAGGGGGCGAATCCTCACGGCCGGGATCGGAGCCCGTGTCCGCCGATGAGGAACTGGGCAGGGTGCTGCCCCTGATAGAGAAGCTCGAAGGACTGCTCTCCATCCCGATATCGATAGACACGACGAAGGCATTTGTGGCGCGTCGCGCGCTGGAGGCCGGGGCGGAGATGGTGAATGATATCAGCGCGATGAAATTCGACGAGCAAATGCCGGAGGTCGTTGCCGCCCACCGGGTGCCCGTCGTCCTGATGCATATGAGGGGGGAGCCCCGGACGATGCAGGAGGGCGATCTGTCCTATCGGTCGCTTATGGGAGAGATTACCGGGTTTCTGGAGGAGAGGATTGAAGCGGCCCGGACGGCGGGTGTGGACAGGGAGAATATCATCATCGATCCCGGTGTCGGTTTCGGCAAGTCCACGGCGGATAATATCGCCATCCTGCGGCACCTCAGGGAACTGAGGGCCCTGGGGAGGCCGATCATGGTGGGCGCCTCGCGCAAGCGATTTATCGGAGAGATCACGGACAGGGAGCACCCCGAAGAGCGCCTCGAAGGCACGGCGGCGAGTGTGACCGCCTCCATACTGAACGGGGCCCATATCGTCAGGGTCCACGATGTGGGGTTTATGGAGAAGGTATCACGGGTTGCCGACGGGATAAAGAGATGATCTACGCGGTGGGAACAGACCTTGTTGAGGTATCGAGGATCGAAAAGATCATAGGGAAGTGGCGTGAGAGATTTGTCCGGAGGATATATTCCGAAGGGGAGATACGGTACTGCAACAAGAAGACGTATCCCGCCCAGCATTTTGCGGCACGGTTTGCGGCAAAGGAGGCATTTCTGAAGGGTGTGGGTCTGGGGATGGCTGGTGGTGTCGGATTCAGGGACGTGGAGGTCATAAACAGGGCGGAGGGGAAACCGGAGTTGGATTTTCACGGAAGGGCGAGGGAGATGATGGACAGGGCCGGTATAACGGAAAGCCATATCAGTATTTCCCATACCGACAGATATGCCGTGGCCTTTGTCGTTCTGGAAAAGTAGATGATAACACGTTTTGATCTGATTTCTAAAAGTCCCGGGGACACCCTGGATATCGGGAGGATTATAGGAGAGAACCTGACCGGCGGGCAGATCCTGGGCCTGACGGGCGAACTCGGTACGGGGAAGACATGCCTGACACAGGGAATCGCACAGGGGATGGGGATTGCCGAAAGGTATTACGTCACCAGCCCTACCTTTACGCTGATCAATGAGTACCCCGGACGGATTCCCCTGTATCATATGGATGTGTACCGCCTGTCCGGGCCGGGTGATCTGGAGGATATGGGGTATAAAGAGTACTTTTACGGGGGTGGCGTCGTGGTTATCGAGTGGGCCGAGAAGGTTGCCGATATCCTTCCCGCCGGGACCCTGATGATCAATCTGGAACATGGAGGCGACAGCAATACAAGGAAGATGAGGATTTCCTGTGAATCAGACATATCCTCGATTATCGGAATGTTGAGGAAAGGAGGATTTTGACACGTGGCGGTGATTGTGCAGAAATATGGCGGCACCTCTGTAGCGGATCTTGAAAAGATTCAGGCCATAGCACGGAGGGTGGCGAGAACCAGGGAAGATGGAAACGATATGGTGGTCGTTCTGTCGGCCATGGCGGGCGAGACTGACCGGCTTGTCCAACTGGCCAACAGCGCTTCCGGAGGGGAACCGGACCGGAGGGAATACGATGTGCTGGTCTCTTCGGGTGAGCAGATATCCGTCTCACTCCTGGCGATCATGCTCAACAAGATGGGGCACAAGGCGATATCTCTCCTGGGTCATCAGGTGAGGATACTGACAGACAAGGCCCACAGTAACGCGAAGATACTCGATGTTGAAACCGGACTGATATCGGATGAACTGAAGAGGGGGAGGATCGTAGTTGTGGCCGGCTTTCAGGGTGTTGACGAGAAGGGGAACATAACCACACTGGGGAGGGGTGGTTCGGATACCACCGCCGTGGCCATTGCGGCCTGTCTCAAGGCCGATTTCTGTGAGATATTCACCGATGTGGACGGTGTCTACACGACGGACCCGAATCTGTATAACAAGGCGCGCAAACTGAAGAAGATATCGTACGATGAGATGTTGGGCCTGGCGGGTGCGGGGGCGAAGGTCCTTCAGCACCGCTCCGTGGAGCTGGCTAAGACGTATGGAGTTCCGGTGTATGTACGGTCTTCTTTCAGCGAGGATAGTGGAACATTGGTTACCAAGGAGGATGAAGAGATGGAAAGAGGAGTTATCTCCGGCGTGGCATACGACAGGGACCAGGCCAAGGTTACGGTTGTTCATGTACCGGACAAACCCGGTATTGCCGGCCGGCTGTTTACGCCCCTGTCCGATCATAACATTGTGGTTGATATGATTATCCAGAACGCGAGCAGCGAAGGCTATACCGACCTGACCTTTACCGTTTCCCAGAAGGATATCGGAGAGGTCCGGAGACTCCTTGAACCGGCCACAAACGATATGGGTGCCTCCAGGATAGAATATGACGAGAATATCTCGAAGATATCCATAGTCGGCGTCGGCATGAAGAGCCAGTCCGGTGTCGCGTCGAAGATGTTTATGGCCCTTGCGAATGAAGGGATCAATATTCTGATGATCAGTACGTCCGAGATAAAGATATCGTGTGTTATAGCGGCCAAGTATACGGAACTGGCCGTCAGGGTCCTGCATGACGCCTTCGGCCTGGAACAGGAACCCTGATCATATGTGAACGAAGATGAAGGGAAAGACCTTCGCCGGCAGGCAGATCTACGGGGCTATCGGAATCATGATCGTGGTGGTGTTCGTATATGCCGCCAGGGACGTTCTCCGGTATGTGCGTTTCCCCGGGGAACCCGCTGTCTCTTCCCAATGGGAGAGCTCCGGCATCACGGTGGAACTCGCCGGAGATCGGGACCATGGCGGGGTCTATTTCCTTCCGCACGGGGCGACGATTCGCGATCTCTTCAGGGAGGCGGGGGTCGATGATATCGCGGGATTCAGAGGGACCGATCTCGCCGGGGTGGTCCGCTTCGGAGACCGGGTCTCCTGCGACACGGCCCGGTACCGGGTAACCATCGGCGATATGTCCGCGTCCGCCCGGCTCGCCCTCGGTATGCCGATCGATCTCAATAAGGCGACGCTGGAGGAGCTGGTGCTCATTCCCGGAATTGGTCGCAAAACGGCGTCGAAAATAGTAAGGTTCAGGGAAGAAAAGGGGGCTTTCCCCGAAGTTGACGTACTGAAACGGATAGAAGGCCTTGGAGAAAAGAAGTATGACAGGATAAAGGGGTATCTTTCCATTAACAGGCCTTCTTGTTCTTGACAGAGAAAAACGATAATGGTATCTCATCACCAAAGTCGGGGCGTAGCGCAGTCTGGTAGCGTATCTGAATGGGGTTCAGAGGGTCG
>CAZNBR010000027.1:0-17124 GCA_964571315.1 uncultured Syntrophaceae bacterium | reverse complement strand
TATCTGCTGCTATGGTATGAGCATGGTGGCGCGCAGGCTCGAACGGAGATACACCCCTGAAGCCCGCATCGAGATCCCGACCATGGCATGAGGGGAGCGGGGTGTTCAGTCTTTGCCTGACTTATCGCAGGCGGGCGCTACCGCTGTTCCAGGATGCCCTTGCCGTCCACGAGCTCATTGATGGCCCGGTGCAGATCGGCCAGGGTGCCGTCGTTTCCGATGGAATAGTCCGCCTGCCGCCCCGCTTCTTCGACGTGGAAGAGGTCTTCTTCCGCCCTGTCCAGGGCGAGAAACTGCTCATAGCTGCGGGGGTCGCGCTCTTCGCCCCTCGCGACCATCCGCTCGTAGCGCTGCCCCGGATCGCTCATGGTAACGTGTATCAGGATAAAATCATCTTTGAAAAGATTTCTCAGGATGGTGACGTCGGCGAGCGACCGTATCCCGCTGATCCCCACGGTCTGATCTTTTTCTCTCTTGATCCGCTCGGCCAGGAGCCTGACGAAGCAGCCCTCTCCCCGCTCGCGGAACCAGCGCTCGGAGATGGCGCGCAGGTTGTCCCGTGTTGCCTCCACCCCCTCCTGGGCCGCAATCTGTCTCACCATGTCGCCGGTGGAGAAGAAAGGAACGCCGCAGGCGGCCTTGAGATACTTGAGGACCTCGTCCTTCCCTGAGCCGTTCTGGCCGACGGCGCCGATGACCTTCATCATGTATCCTCCTCGATAAACAGACCGCATAAAAAACCCCCGTCCGCGGCCTTGGGGCCGGGGACGGGGGTTATAGTGAACGGGTTACACCTCGGCGTCGCACCGCAGGCAGCGTGACGCCTCCCTGACGGCGGTTTCTATGTCATAGCCGAGTTCCACTTCGTCGAAGTTTGTCTTCCTCTGTACCGCATCCAGTTCCGGCATCGCGGCCTGGGGCTGCTCGGTCGTCTCTTCATCGATCTCAAAGGGTATATCGATCTTCTCAATCGGCGTCTCCCAGGGAGGTTCGCCGTTCCTGGCGCGAATCGCGCTGTCGATATCTTCGGCAGCCTGGTGTCCCGCCGCGATGGCGCCGACAACCGTCCATGGCCCCGTTACCGCGTCACCGCCCGCGTAGAACTTCTCGCTGGTGGTCCGGGATTTGCTCCCTTCCGCGAGGTCGAAGCACTCCCACCGGTTGACTGTTACGTCGCTCTTCGCAGGAACGAAGGAGAGATCCGGGGTCTGGCCGATGGCGGCCACGACGGCGTCGACGCCGAGGGTGAACTCGGAATCTTCAACGACGACGGGTCTTCTCCTCCCGCTGTTGTCGAAATCTCCCGCCTTCATCCTCTCGCAGGTAACGCCGGTCACCCTGCCGTTCTCCGCGACGATCTTCTTGGGGGCCACGAAGTACTCGATCTTGATCCCTTCGTGCTCCGCCGCGACAATCTCTTCCTCGGCTGCGGGCATGTCCTCGCGTGTCCTCCGGTAGAGGATCGTGACGTCCGCGCCAAGACGGACCGCGCACCGGGCGGCGTCGATGGCGGAGTTGCCTCCCCCGATGACCGCGACCCTGGCGCCGAGGGTCTTTTTGCCCTTCAGCCAGGCATCCTCATTGAGATTGAAGTCTCTCAGGAATTCGACGCCGCCGAAGACGCCGGCCGCGTCCTCTCCCTCAACCTTCATCCGCTGGCTCTTGTGCGCCCCGGGGGCCAGATAGATGTAGGCGTATTTTTTCTCCACGTCCTTGAATGATATGTCCTTGCCGACGCGGGTGTTGCACGTGATCTCCACTCCCAGAGCCCGTATGCTATCGATCTCTCCCGCGAGGATGTCCCGCGGCAGCCGGTATGAGGGAATGCCGTAACGGGTCATCCCTCCCGGTTCGGGGAGCTCCTCGAAGACGGTCACCTGGTAGCCGCGCAGGGCCAGATCCTTCGCGGCGGTGAGGCCCGAAGGCCCGGCTCCAACGACGGCGATCTTCTCTTTCCTGTCGACCGGCACTGCGTTGATCGCCGGACGGGCGGCATTGTCTGTGATAAACCGTTTGACGAATTTGATGGCAAGCGCTTCATCCAGCGTGTTGCGCCGGCACTTGAATTGACACTGGTGATCGCAGACCCTCCCGCAGATGGCGGGGAAGGGATTCGTCTTCATCATGACTCGGTAGGCGTCGTCGAATCTCCTGGCGCGGACCAGTGCCATATACTGGGGGACATCCATGCCGATCGGGCAGGCGTTCTGACAGGGCGATTTGAAGAGCGCCGAGCAGACGCCGGCCGGGCAGTGTTTGTCCCTGATGTGGGCCTCGTATTCGTTCCTGAAGTACCGGAGGGTGCTCAGGACGGGGTTGGGGGCGGTCTGGCCGAGACCGCAGAGGGCCGAGTCTTTGATCACGGCGGCCATCTCTTCCAGGCGTTCGAGGTCTCCCTCCTGGCCTCTCCCCTCACAGATATTGGTGAGGATCTCCAGCATCCTCTTCGTCCCCTCGCGACAGGGCGTGCACTTGCCGCAGGACTCATCCTGGCAGAAGTCCATGAAGAAGCGTGCCATGTCGACGGGGCACATGTCCTCGTTCATGACGATAAGGCCGCCGGACCCCATGATGGCGCCCAGCTTGGCGACGTTCTCATAGTCCACCGGGGCGTTGAGGTGCTGGATGGGGATCATGCCCCCCGAGGGGCCTCCCAGCTGCGCCGCCTTGAACTTCTTCCCCTTCGGTATGCCGCCGCCTATGTCGTATACGATGGTCCCGAGGGATGTCCCCATGGGCACCTCGACGAGGCCGACGTTGTTGACGTCCCCCGTGAGGGCGAAGACCTTGGTCCCCTTGCTTGTTTCATTCCCGACATTGGAGAACCACGCGCTCCCCTTCGCTATTATCTGGCCGACGCTGGCCAGGGTTTCCACGTTGTTCAGGACGCTCGGTTTCTGCCAGAGACCGGCGACGGCGGGGAAGGGGGGTCTGGGCCGCGGCATTCCTCGGTTCCCCTCGATCGATGTCATGAGGGCCGTCTCCTCGCCGCAGACAAAGGCGCCCGCTCCCTGATAGACCGAAAGGTCGAAATCAAAGCCGGTATCCAGTATGTTTTTGCCGAGCAGGCCGTATTCCTTGGCCTGCTGTATCGCGATATCCAGCCTGCGAAGGGCCAGCGGATATTCCGCCCGGCAGTAGATGTACCCCTGGTGGGCTCCGATCGCCTTCGCGGCGATTACCATCCCTTCAAGGACGGCATGCGGATCCGCCTCAAGGACGCTTCGGTCCATGAATGCCCCCGGATCTCCTTCGTCGGCGTTGCAGAGGACATATTTGACATCGCCTTGTGACTGGGAAGCGAATTTCCATTTCAGACCGGTCGGAAACCCGGCACCGCCACGGCCACGAAGACCGGAATCGAGGACCTCCTTGATGATCTCCTCCGACGTCATCTCGGTGAGGGCCTTTGCCGCACCGGCGTAGCCGTCCCGTGCGATGTATTCGTCGATGACCTCCGGGTCGATAAGCCCCTTGTTCCTCAGCACCCGCAGTTCCTGGAGGGCGAAGAATGGTATGTCGTTCATCGCGGGGATTGTCTCTTCCGTGGACGGTTCCTTGTACAGGAGCCGCGTCAGCGGTCTCCCCTTGAGGAGATGCTCTTCAACCAGTTCGGGCACGTCTTCCGGCTGCACCATCATATAGATGATACCGTCCGGGTAGACGACCATGATGGGTCCCATGGCGCAGAAGCCGTTGCAACCCGTTTCAACCAGCTTTATTTCATCGGCGAGACCCTGTCTGTCCAGCTCAGCGGCAAGGGCCTGTTTTACCTTGGCGCTCCCCGTGGCGTGGCATCCGGTACCCCCGCAGATCAGTATGTGAGACCGAAAAACTTTCATCGGATATGTATCCTCCTTCAGTATTGATTAGTTGTGTCTCCTTGTCCTATTCCGTTACCTTGGCCAGGACAAAGGGAGTCTGAATCTCACCCTCGAGGATGTGTCTCTTGAAAACCTGTCTCATCTTGTTGGGATTCATAAACTCGTACAGTATGGGGTTCTTCCCCAGGATCTCAACGGTTATCTCCGGCTCCCTGCTGCACAGCCCCATGCACCCCGATGTGGTGACGACGACGTCGGTGACCCCTGTCTCCTCAATCTCGCCCATCAGGGTATCCATAACCTCGCGCGCCCCGGCGGCTATGCCGCAGGTTCCCATGTGGACGGTTACCTTGACCCGTCTCTCTCCCGCCCTCAGAGCGGTCTCACCCTGCACGCGTTCCTTTATCTTTTTCAGATCTTCTATCTTTATCTTCGCCATGTCATGCCCCTTTGCCGTGCCTAGTTGTATTGTTGTAAGATCTTTTTCAGCTTGTCGGGTTTGACCCGTCCGTGGATATCTTCATCCACCACAACAACCGGTCCCAACCCGCATGCCCCGAGGCATCGGACGGTCTCGTACGTAAACATGCGATCCGGTGTTGTTTCGCCCTCTTTTATGCCGAATATCTTTTCAACGGTCTCGGCAATCTTTTTCCCGCCCCTCACATAGCAGGCAGTCCCCAGGCAGACCCGCACCGTGTGCTTGCCGCGCGGATGCATGGTAAAGAAAGAATAGAAGGTGACGACGCCATAGACGTGGCTGAATGGAATGCCGAGTTCTCTCCCGACCCTTTTTTGTACGGGAACCGGAAGAAATCCCAGGAGCTCCTGAGCCCTCTCCAGCACAGGGATCAGGCCCCCGGGCTGACCCCTGTGTCTCTCAATGATTCCGTCCAGTTCTTTGATCTGTTCTGGGGTAAACTCCGCCAAAAGCTCCGTGTACTCTAAATCCATATATTCCTCCTTGACGGAAGATCTAACGGGAGGAGGGGGACTAAGACCCGGCCCCGATCTCCTTTAGACCATCTCGTATATTTTCCTTTAAAAATTGAATCACCGTCGGATGATCGATGGGAACATCCTCAAGTTCGTTCTTTACCTCTCGTGTGTCCAGCGTGTAGGACTCGCCGTCACTCAGATGTGTGTAAACAAAATCCACTCCCGGATTGCCGGCTATCATGGTTGTCATGGTTGTCGGCATATCCCCCAGGGGCTGGCGGTCGATGTGACGGTACCCGAACCCCGCGGTCACCGTCGTCCCTTCTCCCTTTTTCGATTCGATCGTAACCCCCCCGCCGGTGATCTTCGCGGCGTGGGAGAGAAGGGGAAGTCCCAGTCCCACCCGGCGTACCGTCTTGGATGTGTAGAAGGGGTCCAGGGCCTTTTCGGCAACATCCGGTTCCATCCCCTCGCCGTTATCGGCGATTTCGATACGCAGGATGTCATTTTTTCTGTCTTCGGTAATGCCGATCCGTATGATGGTCGCTCCCGCTCGCGTGGAGTTCTCGACAATATCGAGGATGTTCATGGAGAGTTCCAGCATAAGCTATTCCTTGACGTACCGTCCCTCACGTCCTTCGAGGGCCATTTTCAGCTCGGAGAGCGAGGGTTCCTTCATGAAGATCCTTGCAGACCCCTTTCCAATGTCCCGTATAAAGTGGGCATCGGATGATTCGATAAACGGATAGCCGTTCAGATCGGGATACCTCTTTCGCGCGTCCCCCAGCGCCGTCCCGCGGGATATCTCGAGGGCATCGAATCGTATATCGGGGGGGATAAATCCCAACTGGCCCAGGACACTGAAGCTCTCCCGGTCGATGTGCGCGGCGATCGCTATCCCTTCCAGGGCATGGATTGCCTCGACGATCTCCCGGAGCGAAAGATCGGTGGAGCCTATCAGCAGTCTGTCATTAAATCCCTCCACCTCGTCCGATGCGTTGACGATTGCCTGACATCCGAATATCTCTTCCCGGTTGGAGCCGGGAAGGGCGGCGTAGACGACCGCTTGAACCCTCAATAATTTGTCGATATTTTCAAAGAGCGCGATAACGTGAGCCTCTTCCCTGCTGGATATCTCCATGCCGGGAAGGACGTGAATCGGTTTTTCCCGGGCCGCCTCGATCACATACCGGACGTTCTCGGATGCGTTGTGATCGCATATGCCGATAACATCCAGACCTTCGGCGACCGATCTTTCTACCAGGGCAGAGGGATACATGTCCAGATCGGCACAGGGAGAAAGACAGGTATGTATGTGAAGGTCACACCGAAACTCCTTTACCCCCTTAACCATAGGTATGTACCCTGATTCTGAAAAAGCATTGTGCCGCCGGGCGCCTCTCCAGTGCATGCAGGCGTAGGGCATCCATTCCGTCAGGGATGCAGCAGGCCGTATATCCTGCCGGCTATCTCAAATCCGGAAAGTTCGGTTACCAGGAGCGGTATTCCCTCCTGCGAGGCCCGCTCGATGGTGTCCTTGTCCGGCTGTCTCCCCTGGGTAAGGATGATGCCCGCGTGCTCTTTCAGTACGCTTACCGCCACGATGTTCTGGTGCGCCTGGCATGTGACCCACACGTCACCGCTCTTGCTGCCCGCCATGACGTTGCTCAGGAGATCACCCACGTACCCGCCGGACACTTCCCTGTCCAGATTGTCCCCGCCGCACCGTACCGTGAGGCCTAATTTTTCTACCAGAAAAGCCACGTCCATTGTCGTCTCACCTGTTGATCAGAATTTTAAGATGGGTTCCCCTGCCTTCTTCCGATGATATCTCGAAGGTGTCGGAGCAATTCTTTATGTTGAAAAGACCCATGCCCGCCCCGAATCCCATCTCCCGTATGCGATCATTCGCCGTGGAATATCCCTGCTCCATGGCCTGTTCGATATTGCTTATACCGGGGCCGGTATCCTGTATATCGATCAATATGTGGTCACGCGTCACCTGAAGGTTAACCGTTCCCTGAATGGCGTAGGAGATTATGTTTACTTCCGATTCATAGGTTGCAATCGCGGCTCTCCTCCGTACATCGTCCGGTATGCCGATCTTTTTCAAGATCTTTTTTACTTCGACGGAGACCTTGCCGGCCTCGTCAAATTGTTCGCCTTCAACAGGGAAAGAACATTCACATCCTTGAGTCATAACGGAACAACACTTTCCGGGCCTTCGATCTTTCTGACGCAACCGACTATCCCGCTTGCGTACAACCTCCCCGATGTTTCAAAGAGGATATATCGTGTGGAAAGAACGGGTATGCCCATTTCTTCCGCCAGGGTCAGTGTTTCCTCGGGGGGAACCTTCCCCCGGACCATCAGGATTGCAGAATTGTCCACGATACTCGCGATCCTGACGATCTGAGGATTGGTAAGGCCTGTGATCATTAGACTTCCGGGCTTTGCAAAGGCGAGGACATCGCTCATCAGATCTGCAGCGAAGGCGGTTTTTACCTCTATGTCCAGGTGATCCTCTCCTACCAGAATCCTGGCATCCAATAGGTCCGATATCTCGCGAAGGGTCATCCCTTTTTTCTCCTTACCTGTCGGCTCCTCTCCGTTCCGGTTTTTCCCCCAGGAAAGGCTTCCGGGGCGACAATCCGGAGGCCGAAAAAAAGGGCAGAAGAGGTTGACTTTTCCTGCTAAAGAAATCGACTTCCCCTAGCACAGGACCGCGGTCATGTCAATGTTTTTGGGGCCACATGGTGATGCAATGTCGATGATGCCGTCACCGGGTTGAATAGGAGGAGTCTCTATCTCAGGAGGTAACCGGGGAGTTGGAGCGGCATTTTTTTCATTGGAGGGACATTCGTTCATTTTCCCGTTGACAGCCCGATTTACCTCTGATATTTAGTATACAAAACATATGGTGTTTGGATGTCTATGTATTACTGTGACGACTGCATACTTTTTCTTCTCTCAAAAGCCCATCAGAATGTCTATGGAAAATACAAAAAACGCCTTCAGAACTATGGTCTTACCCCATCTCAACATCTGGTAATATTTGCTCTCTCCGAAGAGGAGGGTGTCTCGGCCGGCGAGCTGGGGAAACGGTTAACCTTTGATAATGCAACTCTTTCAGGCATCCTGGACCGGCTTTCCGACGGCGGGTGGGTCATCAAGGAGTCCTCTGAAGAGGATAAGCGGTCGCTGAAGCTCTATCTGACGCCCAAGGCAAAGGAGCATATCCCCCTGCTGCAAAAGGAGACCGGCGAGGCGAACCAGGAGGCACTGAGCAGCTTCGGGCTTGAGGAGAAGATGCTGCTCAAACGGCTCCTGAAGGACATGCAGCGCTGATTTTTCGGGATTTATGTTTTGTATACAAACTATACGGGAGAGAGCATGAACAGAGAGAAGATCAGAAAATTCGGTCATCAGTTGCAGGCCGATCTTGTAGGGTTTGCATCCATTGAGGACTACCATTCAAAACGGTCACCCGATCCGAAGACCATCCTGCCGGGAGTCAGGTCGATCGTCGTTCTGGGTTTTCGGGAACTGGACGGGGCCCTGGAGAGTGAGAACACCCGCACCGCCATGTCGTGCAGGATGTCGACCATGCATATGGCGGAGTCGGCCAGTTATCGCATGGCCCGATTTATTGAGGACAGCTATAAGGTAAAGGCCGCTTCAGTCCTGGTGTCCTATCCGCTCGATATGTCTCCGGAGACGATGGGGCTGGTGGGCGATCTGTCGCTTCGCCATGCCGCTGTCGCGGCAGGGCTCGGTGTTTTCGGCCGGCACAACCTGGTCATCAATCCCCGGTATGGGACGCGGGTTATCTACACGGCCGTCCTGACGGAACTGCCACTGGCATCGGACCCGCCGGTCGGAGAGGAGCTCTGCAATGATTGCGGCCTCTGCGTGGGGGCCTGCCCGCAGAGCGCCCTCGATGAAGAGGGGAAGACAAATCAGATGAAGTGTCTGAAAGGCTCACAACCTTACGGGATCGGGCGTTTTATGGGATTTATGGGGAAGTTTATTGGGGCGACACCGGAGGAGCAGAAGGCCCTTCTGAGGGATCCGGTCCTGTTGCATCTCTACCAGGCTCCGCTCGTCGGATTCGATTACCACTGTTTCAGGTGCATGGCGGCGTGCCCGGCCGGAAGGGCATGAGGGATTAGATCTTGGTACAAAGAAAAAAAGGGGGGGGGAATGAACTTCATGACCCCACAACACAGAAATATTATTTAAGCCAGTACTTGTTGAAAGGAGTTTAGTCATGAATGAACTGAAAAATATCTTGTCTCCGATTACCGTGAAGAATATGAAGATCCCGAACCGCGTCGTTATGCCCCCCATGGGGACGAACCTGGGCAACGCCGACGGGACGGTGAGCGAGGCCACTATCGCCTATTTGAAGCGGCGCGCCCGGGGCGGTCCCGGTCTGATTATTACGGAGATCGTCGCCGCCCACCCCGACGGGATAGCGATCAACACGCAACTCGGGGCCTATGATGACCGGTTTATACCAGGTCTCGCAAAGCTGGTGTCCCTTGCCCACGAGGCGGGGAGCAGGATTTTCATGCAGATCCACCACGCGGGGCGTGAGAGCCTGTTTATGCTGAGCAAGGGGAAGGCCGTGGGGCCTTCGGCGATCCCCAGCCTCATCTATCAGATGCCGCCGCGGGAGATGACCATCGATGACATCAAGGAAACAATCGCCGCCTTCGGATCGGCAGCACGGCGGGCCCGTGAGGCGGGCTTTGACGGTGTGGAACTTCACTGCGCCCACGGCTACCTCCTCACCCAGTTTCTCTCGACCCTGTCGAACCAGAGGACCGATGAGTACGGCGGAGCCACCCTAAAGCAGCGGGCGCGCTTTGTCGTCGAGCTCATCCGGACGGTTCGGAAAGAGGTAGGGCCCGACTTTCCCATATCGATCAGGATCTCGACAGAGGAATTCATCAAGGGCGGCTACACGGCCGATGATATGCAGACAATCCTCCCCGATTTCGTCGCCGCAGGGGTCGATATCATTCACGCCTCCTTCGGAACCCACGGGAGCCCCGGGGGCATTACCAGCGCCCCCATAGAGTACGAGCCCGGCTTCAACGCCTGGCTTGCCCGGAAGGTAAAGGACGTGGTGGCTGTGCCGGTCATTGCCGTGGGCCGTTTCAACGATCCGGCGCTGGCCGACGAGGTGATCGGCCGGGGGGATGCCGACCTGGTCGCCTTCGGGCGGCAGTTCCTCGCGGACCCCGATTTTCTGATCAAGGCCCGCGAAGGTCGATCAACGGATATCCGGGCGTGCCTCGCCTGCAACCAGGGGTGCATCGAACGGTTGATCCTCGGCGAGGGGAATATTCGCTGTGCCATCAACCCCGAGACGGGGCAGGAGACGATCTATCCCGAGGGTCCGGCGGCGAACCCGAAGAATGTCTGGGTCGTTGGGGGTGGTCCCGCCGGTCTGACAGCGGCCTTCGAGGCGGCCCGTCTGGGACATACCGTGACCCTCTATGAGAGCGCTGAAGAGTTGGGCGGGCAGATCCAGTATGCCCGGAAACCGCCCCACAAGGAGGCATACGGTGTGTGGATCGACTGGTTGATCGGCCAGGTTGAAAAGGCGGGAATTACGATCAAGACAGGCACACAGGTCGCACCTGCGATGGTGCGTGAGGGGAGCCCCGAGGCGTTGATCCTCGCTACGGGCGGCGAAAAGATCATCCCCGAGATAACGGGGATCGGCGGACCCCAGGTCTGTGATGCCTGGCAGATCCTGAGCGGTGACGTAAAGCCGGGGAAGAATGTCCTCGTCATCGGTGGAGGCCTGATCGGGATGGAGACGGCGGATTACCTGAGCGAGCAGGGAAGCAAGGTGACCCTGGTTGAGATGCTCAAGCGCTCGCCGGTACAGAAGATCACCTCACATGGATACATGCTGCACAAGTGCCTGCGTGACAAGAATGTCCTCCTGTTCTTCAGTACGACGATAACGTCCATTGGCGACGGGAGCGTGGAGATCGAGACAGCGGGAGAGGCGTCAACGGTATCTCCCATCGATCAGATGGTGGTTGCCGTGGGGCTCAAGCCAAGGGACGGCCTCACGGAGGCCCTCAAGGAGACGGGGATACCCTGCACGGTGGTCGGTGACGCCTCGAGCGCCCGGAGAATTATCGAAGCCACCGAAGAGGGGGCGCGGGCTGCCTGGGAGCTGTAACCATTGAGCAGCCCTGCCGGGAGGGATATTCATTCCTTTCGGCAGGGGAAGACGGGTGCCTGTAGCAGACTATTATTATTTGTATAAAAGGAGGGATGCATGTTCAAGACACGAATGACAGAGATGTTCGGGGTTGAGCACCCGATCATGCTCGCGGGGATGAACTGGATTACGGAACCGAAACTGATTTCAGCGGTCTGTAATGCCGGAGGGTTGGGGATTTTTGCCACGGCGCGGTGCACGCCTCAGGAAACCCGCGAGAATATCAGGCAGATCAGGGATATGACGGACAAGCCCTTCGGAGTCAACCAGATCCTGGTGGGGCCCGGTGCCAAGGAAAATATCGAGATCGCCATCGAAGAGAAGGTCCCCTTCATCAACTATTCCCTGGGGAAGCCCTGGTTCGTCAATGATGTGCACGCCTACGGCGGCAAGGTCATCGGTACGATCGCCATTGCGAGGCACGCGGCGCGTGCGGTCCAGCTAGGCTGTGACGCCCTGGTGGTGACGGGGCACGAGGCGGCGGCCCACGGTGCGGCGGCCACCTCGATGGTATTGATTCCCCTGGTGGCGAGCATGGTGGATGTCCCCCTGATCGCGGCAGGTGGTTTTTACGACGGCCGGGGACTGGCGGCGGCGCTTTCCCTGGGGGCGGACGGCATATCGATGGGAAGCCGGTTTATGGTGGTCAAGGAGAGCATGGTCCATGACAACTTCAAACAGCTCTGCCTGCAGGCCACGGAGCAGGACACGCTCTATGACAACGTCTTTGACGGGATGGACGGCCGGGTGCTGAAGACAAAGGAGGCCGAGGCGATGACGAAACGGGGATTCCCGATTGTTGAGTCAATCAAGGGGGCGCTCCTGGTCAAGAAGCTGTTCAACATGTCCTTTGCAAAGTTCGCGGGACTGTCCATCGAGATGGTGCGGGCCGAGGAAGGACATCCGCTCCTGGTCCTGGCCCGGCAGGCGGTGGGGAACATGAAACACATGAAGGCGCTCAACGAGGGTGATGTCGAGGGCGGTATCCTCTTTGCCGGTCAATGCTGCGGCGGGATCAAAGATATCCCCACGGTAAAGGAACTGATCGACCGGACTATTGCGGAGGCGGAGGCAGCGCTGGAGAAATTACATACCCTGAAGATATAACCGGTGCCGGTGGCAATCACCCCTCAGGGGCGGTGCACATACCCACGGGCACCGTATTGTCGGTCCGAACACTAGGCAGCGCTTTCGATATCTGCCGATTGGTTCATTTCTTTCAGGTGGTTGACAATAGATGTCCATTCTAATACAGCGCTTCTGGTGATGAGGTTATTGCCTTTGAATCCTGCGCGAAGATACCTGGCGGCGGCCATCTGTCTTGTATCGGTCCTGCTTCTGACATATGGGTGTGTTTCAACCCTGTCGGTGGTTACCGTTCCGGCAGCGGCGGTCAATCTGGGAACGATGGCATATCAATCCATCGAAGATGCCCAGATCTTGATCAGGGTGCACGAGGGCTTGACGAAGGAATCCCTCCGGGAGATCAGGAACGTTGCCGTTTTCATGGGCAAGGAAAGCCGTGTCAAACCCTACGGGAGAATCGGAGACATCGAGGCGGTTGTCGGAGACAATCTCGCAATGCAGTTGATGCGGGAAGGTTTCTGTATATACGACGCGGATGATATACAAAGAGTCGAGAAAAACTCCCGCATTGAGGCCGACTATCATTGGGGAGAGATGCTCCGAACGTGTGAAGCCCTCGGTGCTCAGGCGATGATCTCGGGGCATGTCGTTGCCGCCATGGCCGGATTCGGTATCCTTGGAATCGGCAGGCAAAAAACGGTGGTTCACAGTGTTTCTCTCAGTGTGACGGAGGTCAAAACCATCAGGACGCTGATGACCATAGATATTCAATACAAGAATGGCCAAAGGCCGCATATAGTTGCAGAAGGTCTTGCGCTGATCATAAAGGCGAAACTGAACGACCCCGATTCGGACATACAGGAGCTCTTCAGGAAGAAACAAGACACCACCCCGAACACCAGGACAGGGGGGTCCGATCAGCCCGAAGCCCCCCTGTTTTTTAGTGACAGCCTACCGTAAACCCGGAAGGAGAAAACCCTGAGAGATGCCCTTTGAAAAACAGATGGAGGAGCTGGAACGCCGCAGGCAGAAAGCCCTGATGATGGGGGGCGAAAAAAAGATCAGGAAGCAGCACGATGAGGGTAAATATACGGTCCGGGAGCGGATCGATAAGCTGATCGATCCCCGGCAGACGCGGGATCATATCATCAGGGTATTGCGACAGATCCGGGACCTGACGAAAACGAAGGGGATCAGCGAGCACAGGCTCCCCAACCGGCCGACCACGTTTTAACCGCCCGTAAGAGAGGGGACGCCTTATGCTCTTGCCCTCTCTCGGGACACAACCTTAGACCAAAAAGGAGAGAATCATGAATCTATCGATGTTTTCACTGGAAGGAAAGGTAGCACTTGTTACCGGCGGGAGCCGCGGCATCGGCCGCGCCTGCGCCCTCGCCCTCGCCGACGCGGGCGCCACCGTTGTCGTCAGCAGCCGGAAGATCGAGGGGCTCGAGCCCGTAGCGGAGGAGATCCGCGCGAAGGGCGTCAGGGGAATGGCCATCGCGGC
This sequence comes from uncultured Syntrophaceae bacterium, assembly GCA_964571315.1. GTDB lineage: Bacteria > Desulfobacterota > Syntrophia > Syntrophales > UBA2210 > UBA6078. The sequence goes on along the minus strand of CAZNBR010000027.1, from coordinate 3,518 downwards.
CCACGTCGCCAGGACGGAGGATTCGAAGGTCCTCATCGAAAAGGTGACGAAGGAATTCGGCAGGCTCGATATCCTCATGAACAACGCCGGAACCAATCCTTACTACGGCCCCCTCATGGACCAGGACGAAAAGACCTGGGATATCACGATGAACGTCAACCTGAAGGGGCTCTTCTTCCTGAGCCAGCTGGCGGCACGGGTCATGAAGGGTCAGGGCGGGGGATCGATCATCAATACCTCGTCCATCGGAGGTCTGCGCCCCGGGGAACTGGGCGTATACTGTGTGACGAAGGCCGCCGTCATCATGCTGACCAAGGTCATGGCCAAGGAGTGGGGGCAGTACAATATCAGGGTCAACGCCATCGCTCCGGGGGTGATCAAGACGCGCCTCAGCGAGGCCCTGTGGAAGGATCCGGAGGTGGGTGCGCAGGTGGAACGGGATATGCCCCTGATGCGCCTCGGGGAGCCGGAAGAGATTACCGGCACCGTCCTGCTGCTGGCCTCCGATGCGGGAAGCTATATAACGGGGGAGACGATCGTTATCGACGGTGGTCGCATCCACGGAGAGCCGGCGCACCTGGAAAAGAAATAGAGATCATCTCCAAAAGAGTCGGTATGCTCGTAAGGGTTCACGGGGTCAAGGGGCCGAGGGTTCGAGAAAAATGCTTAAAAATTATAGAGAGTTGAAAATTTGGCAACGGTCCTGTCAGCTTTATTGAGAAGGTTGCAAAGCACTCGACCCCCTGAATCCTCGAATCCTCGAACCCTTCGCAGCAATTAATCGGGGACGTATGACAAGATAAAGAGGATACAAAGGAATGGGAACACAGGAAGATCTGGATGTAATATTTCACCCCAAAACGGTGGCTGTGGTTGGGGCCCCCCGGAAGAGACCTGAAGGGTGGCCGGGAATCTTCGGCTGTATCCGCGATTACGAATATCCCGGGAGGCTCTACCCTATAAACCCGAGCGCTCCGGAGGTTGAGGGCATCAGGGCATATCCCGACCTTGTCTCGGTCCCCGAGCCGATCGATTTGGTAATCATCTCTGTTCCCGCCCCGGCGGTCCCCGCGGCACTGCGGGACTGCATCGCCTCGGGCAACCGAAATGTACACATCTTTACCGCGGGGTTCAAGGAGACTGGCGAGGAAGAAGGGCTGAGGCTTCAGCGGGAGATCGAAACGATAGCCCGCGAAGGGGGGCTCCGTGTCATCGGGCCCAACTGTATGGGCGTGTTCATCCCCAAGGAACGGCTCGTGACGTGGGTGGGGGCCCCCGAGAAGAGCGGTCCCGTGGCCTTCGTCAGTCAGAGTGGCGGCCATGCGCAGGATTTTACGAACTTTTGCGCCCGGCTGGGAATCAATTTCAGCAAGGTGATCAGTTTCGGCAACGCCCTGACTCTGGACAGCACGGACTTTCTCGAATACCTGGCCGATGACCCCGATACAAAGATTATCACCATGTATCTGGAAGGGGTGGGGGACGGCCGCCGGCTGCTCGAACTGGTCTCCCGGATCAATACGACCAAGCCGGTCATTATACTGAAGGCCGGGCTGACAGAAGCGGGAACCAAGGCGGTCGCATCCCACACGGGATCCCTGGCCGGGGGAAAACAGATCTGGGATGCCTTTTTCAAAAAGAGCGGCGCCGTACGGGCTTACTCTCTTGAAGATATGGCCTTTCTGTCGCTCGCTTTCCGGCACCTGAAGACAACAAAGGGCTCCCGCGTGGCCGTTATCGGTCACGGCGGCGGTATCGCCGTCTCCGCAGCCGATGCCTGCAGCAGGGCGGGGTTGGAGATGCCCCCTTTCAGCCCGGCAACGGAAAGAACGCTGAGATCCTTCATCCCGGTGGGCGGGAATATTATCAAAAATCCCATCGATGCCATGCCTATCTTTCGCGACATGGAGATCTTTAAGAAGATGATAGATCTGGTATCATCGGAGCCCGAGATCGACATGCTGATCATCTCTCTGTCCCTTGACTGGCTCTACGGCGTTGACATGGGCCGGCAGACCCAGAAAGTGGCCGACTATCTGTCCGGCCCGGTAGGTAAGCAGCTGCACGGGAAACCTTTAGTTATAAGCTGGAGAACCCATCGGAACGACCTCGCGATACGGGAAGTGGGGTATCGCCTCGAAAAGCAGCTCCTCGATTCGGGGGTCCCCGTTTACCGGGGATTTGAACAGGCGTCGATGACCCTCGCCCGATGGGCGCGCTACCACCAGTTTCTTCATGCTCGCGGATTGAAATGACCCATTCACTCCCTGGGATCATGTCTCATCCACTCGCATCAACCGTTCGCAATCCTCGGATATCGCCTCCTGGGCGGGGCGCGTTTCAACCGCGGGGGTCTACCCTTTTTTCCGCAACCCGCTACATAACAGACCTGTTGACTTGGAACACAAAAAACAGTATCGTCGCTGACGGAGAAACAACGGATATCCAGGCGGCACAAGCGGTGTCAAAGTGTTTGCAGCCTATAGGTCTGTGTACCGGACCTGATTTCTAAAAAGTCGGTCAAAGATGAAGAATGAGGAAAAAGACAAGGGCCATCTGATACGAGAGATAACAGCGTTGCGCCGACGGGTTGAGGAGCTTGAAGGGGCGTCGCATCTTCAGGACTTGGAGGCCAAAAGAGAATTGAAATCAAGTAAGGATAAGTATCTAATTATCCTTGAAAATATGGAAGAAGCCTACTTCTAACTCGACCTTGCCGGAAACGTTACATTCTTCAATACGGCAACGGTGGATATGCTGGGTTACTCGGCGGAGGAACTGGCGCATATGAACTACCGTGATTATGTCCTCCCGGAGACGACCATAAGATTATTTAAGATTTTCAACAAGATTTATCGAACGGGAGAACCTGCGGAGATATTTGATTACCAGGTCATCAGAAAGGATGGTACCAGACGGTTCCGCGAGATGTCGGCTTCCCTGACCCGGGACCCGTTACAGAATCCGATCGGATTCAGGTGTCTGGCGCGGGATGTCACCAAGCGAAAGTTGGCTGAAGAGGCCCTGAAGAACAAGGAAGAGGAACTGGAGAGAAAATCCGCTTCTCTTGTCGAGTCCAATGCGGCCCTGAAGGTCCTGCTGAAACAGAGGGAGGAGGACAAGGTAGATCTTGAAAGAAACGTGCTGTCGAACGTCAGGGGAATCATTATGCCGTATATTGAAGAATTAAAGAGATGCCGACCGACTCCCAGCCAGAGAGTCTGTATCGATACGATCGAAAACAACCTGGCGACTATCATTTCACCTTTCCTGCGTAACATCACGTTAAAACAGTTCCATCTCACCCCCAAAGAGTTCCAGGTGGCCAACCTTGTCAAGGAAGGCAGGACCACGAAAGAGATCGCCGAATTCTTGAATATGTCTACGGGGGCAATAGATTTTCATAGAAACAGCATCAGGAGAAATTCGGGTTAAACAACAAGAAGGCCAACCTTAGATCTTACCTGTTGTCACTCTCATAGGTAATACAAGGTTTTTCCTTATATGTTACTTATAAT
>CAZNBR010000026.1:0-17191 GCA_964571315.1 uncultured Syntrophaceae bacterium | reverse complement strand
CTCAAATTTCTATCCGAAAGAAGGGCTCGCCCACACCCGCAAACGACGGAAACACTCCATCATCGGGACAGATTCCGGGGGATATCATGCTTGATTTTTACACGGAAGGATAACGCTTAAAAGGGTCTGTCTTTACCGATAGAATATGATTTTTTACTTAGGCTGTGGGCCGGTGGCGTAAGGCCGACCCTGTCTCTCATGCCCGTTTTGCCTTCCGGGCTTGGTATCGCGCCATCCCTTCGTCGAACAGTCTCTGCTCTTCCTCGGTGTAGATGATCAGGGGCGGCACCGCCTGCGGCTGTCCCAGGTTGTTCACGGAGACCATCGTGTAGTAAGCGGTAAGGGCCTTGATGCGCTTTTCCGATTCCAGGAGGTTCTCCGTCTGAAGCTCGACCTGGACCTCCATCGACGAGCGGCTCACGAAGGTGATCCTGGTGTACACGACCACCAGCGATCCGACGAGGACGGGGTGCAGGAAGTTGATCTCGCTCACCAGGGCGGTGACGACATTGGTGCCGCTGTGACGGGCGGTCGTGACCCCCGCCGCGTTGTCCATCAGCTTCATCAGCTCTCCGCCGTGGACGAACCCCGCCGGGTTGGCCTGGGCGGGGAGCATCAACTGCGCCATGGTGAGGGCCGAATGCCGGACCGTCCTCCCCTCCGGCTGTTTGTCGCTCTCGAGACCCTTCAGGATCTCCTCGAATTTTGTCTTGTGGGTCTCCTCCACCTTCCCGATCCTCTGAAAGAAAGCGGCGATCTCCCCGAATCCCTCCTCTTTCGCCTGCTCGGAGGTCTTCCGGTAAAAGGCCGTCGCCTCTTTCTCGTGACTGATGGCGGCTTGCAGGTTCGTCCTGACGTCGCCCCCCCTCCCCAGGAAGTGGAATTCGTGCTGTGCGTGCTCGGCCTCGTTCTTGGCCGTCTGGTGAAAGACGTCGGCGACCAGTTCGAATCCCTCGTCACTCGCCGCCTTCGAGGCGTACAGGTATTCGAAATAGGCTCTCAGTTCCTGGTCAAACGCCTTACGGAGGTTTTCTTCGGTTCTGCTCCCCTTCAGGTCCATGCCGAGTTCCTTTCGAAAGAAAGTATGTGATACGGATACTAATGGATTACGACGGCCAGGTCAAGGGACATGCATGCCCCTGCCCCCATCACACACGGGGGCGCGATTCCTTACGCGCCTTTGCGGGGGGTACGTTTCCCCGTCTGCGGAGGCATCCCGTTGTATCCCTCCCAGAGCCCCAGCAGAAACTGGGCTGCGTTGGCGCCCAGCGACCGGGTGCGGTAGCCCCCCTCCTGGACGATGATCGTGGGCAGGCGCAGGGACCCGATGCCGCTACCGTTAGCGTAAAAATCCTTCGCCAAGAGGTCCCAGCTCCCCGTGGGGTCCCCCCGGGCGGTGTCCAGACCGAAGGCGACGATCAGAAAGCGCGGCCGGAACCGGGTTATCCTCTTCAGGGCCTTGTCGAGCGTCTTTTCGTAGATCGCCCCGCTCACCTTTTCGGGGAGGGCGTAGTTGATGTTGTAGCCCTTCCCCGACCCCTCCCCCCGCTCGTCGGGGAACCCGCTGAAGTAGGGGTAGGCGAAATGGGGGTGGCCGTGTATCGATATCGTCAGGACATCGGGCCGCTCGTAGAAGATCTCCTGTGTCCCGTTCCCGTGGTGGTAGTCGATGTCGAGGATCGCCAGCCTCCCGTAGGTGCTGAGAAAGTGCGCCGCCACGGCGGCGGAGTTGAAGTAGCAGAAGCCCCCGAAGGCACCCCGTTCCGCGTGGTGTCCCGGCGGGCGCACCAGGGCATAGGCGAGGCGGTACCCTTCCAGGATCGCCTCGGCCGCCGTCAGCGTGCAGTCGACGGCGCGCTTGGCCGCCAGGTAGGCGTTCTTGTTCAGGGGCGTGAAGGTGTCGATGCAGTAGTACCCCGCCCGCACGGGCATCTCTTTGGGGGGGCGCGCGTTGTTGCGGATCGGGAAGACGTAGGGGTAGACCGATTTTCCCGGCTTGAGGAGGGAACACATCCTTTTGAAGTATTCCACATAATGGGTGTTATGAACGGCCTTGATGTGTTTCTCGGGAAAGTGGCGGGGCTTCATTCTCTCGAAGAGGTCGAGGTTCCTGATCCCATCGAGGATCCGCTCGATCCGCACCGGGGCCTCGACGTACCCTCGCTCATGAATATGGTGGATCTCGTGTTTGTCGTTGACCACCAGGGCGATCCTCTTTTCGATCGACCGCGTGGTATGGACGGGTGCCGCGGGGTGGACCCGGGTGTATCTCGGCGGACGGACCCGGACCGGATCATCGGTGACCGAGGAGACCACCATATCGATATAGCCGGGGGGGCAGGACGCGCCGTACTTCCTCGTGAGGATGGCCCGTATGATCATCCGGAGGAGGGCCGCGGAGAGGGGGGTGTCTCTCCCCAGGGGATCGAATACCAGGTAGGGGGGGCAGTCGTCCCCCGGCCTGAAGGGGGTCTCGTAGGCGGTATTGATGACCGGGTAGGCCCCGTACTGCTCGTAGAACCGGAGCCGCTTGCGGCTCTGGGCCAGTTCCGCCTCGCTCTTGCACAGGAGGGGATCGTCGGGAAGACACTCGAAGAAGAGCCCGATCTCGCTCAGCGCTGCAACCTCTTCCCGGACCCTGTCGTAGAGGGCGCCGCCGACCCCGCGCCCGGGGCGCTTTGCCTCGGTGGAGATGTAATCGAGATAGCAGTATCCCACGTCGGGGGCGTGCTGGAGAAGGGCAAACCCCTTCACGTCCCCCCGCAGGCCGTCCGCCACGAAGAGGATCGACTTGAAGCGGTACTTCATCGGGTTGCCGAGTTGGAGGGGGAGCTTGGCGACGTCGTGCTCGTCCAGGCCGGCGAACTGGCTCCGCAGTATGGCCTGGACCTGGGCGATGGCCCCGTGGTCGCGGGGAAGGGTATCGTCATATATGCGCCTGATGCGAAACACTTGGGGTGCCTCCTGTCTTCGATAGCGGTTCTGCGCCGAATGATACCACATCCCCGTGGGGGAGCGAAACCGTTTGTTTACGGGAAGCGTATCGTCAAGGAGGGGACGTGTCCGCCCCGGGCTATTCCTTTCTCCTCAGCCTGAGGAGATCGCTGAACCTCCGTGACGGCGGGAAGATCCCTTCCTTCACAAAGCGAACGTCTTCGATGGAATAGAAGGCCTTGGGGTTGTAGGTCTGTACGCTGCGGACGACCGATTCGACCTTTTTCCTATCAATGACGGTGAATATGAGTTCGACCGGGCCGGTGGCCCCCTCTGCCTCTACCGTGGTCACCCCGTACCCCGACGACCTGAGGTAGTCGACAAGCTGTGTGGCGTCCCTCTGGGTGATGATGCGCAGGATGACCCTGCCGACGGCCAGCCGTTCCTCCACGAAGATCCCCACCAGGTTCCCTCCGGCAAAACCGAGGGCGTAGGCCAGATAGTACACGGGGTTATTGAGGTTCTGCATGATTTGACCGATCGCGACCAGCCATATGAGGATCTCGAAAAATCCGAAGATGGGGGCGAGGAACTTCATCCCCCGTGAGATATAGATGATACGGATCGTCCCCAGCGTCACATCGACAACCCGCGCCAGGGCGATCAGGAGGGGGATGATAACCCACGTGAACAGGGGTGAATCAAAAAGGGAAACCGCGTCCATAGTACTCCTCTTTCTCTTGTATATCGCGAGCGTCTTAATTACTTTTTTAACAGAAAATCAAGCGCCTTGTCAACGCCGTTTGCGGGAAGTCCAATGGCGTCCGCCCGCGGGAGATCATTTCATTTGACTTTTTGCCGGACAGCCTGTATAAGCCGTCCCCTCGATGATACGCCTTCCGGTACCCGCGCGCCTCTCCTCTCCTGCTGACTGTCTTGATAAGGCGGACTCAAAGAAGAATCATACCCATCCGGCAGAAAAGGGCCTCAAATATGTTTGAAAATGTGGGCATTCCCACGTACAGGGTGCGCGAGGAGATCGCGCAGAGTATCATCCACGGCATCGGCATCGTCCTTGCCATAGCCGCGCTGGCAGTCCTTACCTCCTACGCGAGCGTCTTCGGGACCGCTCGTCATATCGTGAGCTGCAGTATCTACGGCGCGACGCTGATCCTCCTCTATGCCTCATCAACGCTGTATCACAGCGTCCAGTACCGGCCGGCAAAGAGGATGCTGCGGGTCCTCGACCATGCGGCGATCTTCTTCCTGATCGCAGGCACGTACACCCCCTTTCTGCTGATCAGCATGCGCGGCCCGCTGGGATGGTCTTTCTTCGGGGTGATCTGGGGGCTGACCGCGCTGGGGATCCTCCTCCAGCTCTTCCTGCTGCCCCGAAACCACAGCACCCTGACGGTCGTCCTCTACATCGCCATGGGGTGGCTGATCGTCCCCGTCATCAAGCCGCTGATCGCCGCCATACCGCCGATCGGGTTTGTGTATCTGATCGCGGGCGGTCTTGCCTATACCCTCGGTATCGTCTTCTACGCGTGGAAGAGGCTTCCGTACCACCACGCGATCTGGCACGGATTCGTTCTTGCCGGGAGCATCTTTCACTTCTTTTCGGTCTTCTACTCGGTGATCCCCTCCGTCGCCTGAAGCAGAAACACGCCCTGACGACCGCCGCGCCTACCGCGCCCGGAACAATACACGAAATGCTGTACTTTCCGCATACCTTTTGATAGGTGTCAATTTTTACCAACTTTTCCAGGTGAGGAGAATGCCATGAGTGGACGAATGGAAGGGAAGACGGCGGTTATAACGGGCGGAACCAGCGGTATCGGTGAAGCGACCGCCGAGGTGTTCGTGGGCGAAGGCGCCCGGGTAATCATCGCCGGGCGGTCCGAGGAAAAGGGGCAGCGGCTCGCCGACCGGCTGGGGGAAAACGCGATCTACCAGCGTGCCGACGTCACACGCGAAGAAGATATCCGGGGCCTGATCCAATCGGCGGTGGATCGCTTCGGCCGGCTGGACTGTCTCTTCAATAACGCGGGAGGACGCAGCTATGGGACGATCGAGACGGTGACGCAGGAGGACTTCGATCACAGCATGCACCTGCTGCTGAGGAGCGTCGTCTTCGGTATCAAGCATGCCGCGCCGGTGATGAAGGAGCAAGGCTCCGGCAGCATCATCAACACCTCCAGTATCGCGGCGATCCGCAGCGGACAGGGGGGATACCTCTACTCGGTGGCAAAGGCGGCGGTCACGCACCTCACCCGCCTGTGCGGCCTGGAGCTGGGGCCCTTCGGCATACGCGTCAACTGCATATCGCCGGGCGCGATCGCCACGCCGATATTCTGGGGGGGATCGGAGCGGGCCAACACGCTCTCCGAAGAGGACAACGAGCGGAAGATGGAGAAACTGAAAAAGAGCCTGGCCCGGGCGACGCCCCTGCCGAGGGCGGGCTTCGCCGAGGATATCGCCTACGCGGCGCTGTACCTCGCGAGCGACGAGGGGAGTTTCGTCAACTGCCAGGATATCGTGGTGGACGGGGGCAGAACCGCCATGTTCAACGAACCGTCATAACGCGCGGCCGGGAGGGACCCCGGCGAAATCACCATTGACAAAAACCGGGGGGAACTGGTACGTAAACTAAATACTAAAATACCCTAAGAACGGCAAAGGAGAAGGAACATGATCAAAACCAGACTGACCAAATTACTCGGCATCAAGTATCCCATCATCCAGGCAGGCATGGGACCTTTCAGCAACAATAATCTTTGCGTAGCTGCGGCCAATTCAGGAGTGCTCGGACTGCTTTCTACGAGCGGTCTGTTTAACAAGAACGACCAGCCCTGGATCTACGATGCGTTTGTCGAGAGCGGTGAGGCGAACCGGGACGATGACATGGCCACGGTGCTCGAAACGGTCCTGAAGCGGACCCATCGTCTGGTCAAGGACAAGGGAGGCATCTTCGGCCCCAACGTCATGGTATCGGCAGAGCTCAAAGAGTACTCGAATATCATGATCGAAACGGCCATAAAGGTGCGGGAGGAAAACCCCGACATGAAGAACACCCTCAAGGTGATGTATACCTCTGCCGGCGATCCGTTGGGTTGGGGGGACAAGATCAAAAAGGCAGGATTCACCTGGATTCACATTGTTCCCTCCGTCAAAGCCGCTCTGCGCTGCAAGAAGGCGGGCGTTGACGTGATTGTCGCCTCGGGGCATGAAGGTGGCTTCCATACGTCCTGGGAACCTGTCCACTCCATGACCCTACTCCCTGCCGTAGTCGAGGCCGTATCCGACGAAAAGACTCTCGTAGTCGGCGCCGGTGGATTTTGCGACGGCAAGACCCTGGCAGCCTCGCTGGTTCTGGGCGCCGACGGGGCACTGATGGGAACCCGTTTCCTGGCGACGCAGGAAAGCGATTTCCACCAGATCTGGAAACAGGCCGTCGTGGATGCCCAAGACAGGGGAACACTCGTGGCCCGGGGCTTTGTCGGACCGGCTCGCTGGTTAAAAACGCCTCGCAGTCTCGAGCATCAGAAGAACACCCTGGAGAAATCTCCCGGCGTGTTCCTGGGTGCGCCCGATGACTACACCACCATGGACATGTCTCTGATCAACTACGAGATCGAGTCCATCAAGGCCGTTTGTGAAGGGAATAAGGAAAAGGCGATGATGGCCGCCGGCGAGGCAGCCCAGCGAATCCAGGATATGCCCTTGGTCAATGACATGGTACAAGGCATGGTCAAGGATACGGAAGACATTCTTCGGAGCGTCCAGACCAAGTATTTAGACTGATAACATCACGTATAGTAAAAAAGCCGGGAGGTAACTTCCGGCTTTTTTACTGGTGCTCCCCTGCTTGTCTAAAGAACAGGTCTTATTTCCTCACCCTTCGCCGTCCTGTTGAGTTAAAAATTTATTCACTCTCCATCTTCTCCGTTCATGAGCACCATTCGCAACAATCAAGGGGTTGGTCCAAGGGGGGCTATGGAATCGAAAGAGAGGGAATTACAGGAGCACCTTGATGCGTGCGTGCAAGAAAAAAATGAGCTGGAGCAGGGAAAGAAGAGAAGCATCGTAGAGCTGGAAAAGAAGATACGGCTCATGGAGTCACGGAACCTGAGTTTGAAGAGATATTCCAGCGGGCTGCAGGAGGAACGGGACGAACTGGAAGAGGAGCGGAACGAACTCAGGCAAAGGGTGGAGGAACTGGAAGGGGAACCTGGGAAAGAGATAACAAAAAGCGTCAGTCCATCCGATAGACCAGGCATCCCCACACAGTGAAACCGCGCCGAATCGTCGCCTCCCTCAGAACCTCAGGACCGCCTCGGCGATCTCCCGCCTCAGCTTGCCCAGGTCCGGATACCTCCCCGATTCGGCCAGCCCCTCATGCTGGCGGTTTGTGAGAAAGATGACTATGATCTCCCGATCCGGCACGACGAGAGCGTTGCATCCCGTAAAGCCCGTGTGGCCGAAGCTCCCCGCCGGGGCTCCTTGCGCCTTGATAACTTCAGGACGCAACGACCAGCCGAGGCCGTTTCCAAACTCATCTGGCGTGAGAAATGCCTCCACCGTCTCGGGGCTGATGACGGTCCTTCCCCGGTATGCACCCCTGCCAACCAGCACTTCCGCCAGGATCTTCAGATCATCGGCGGTTGAAAAGAGGCCGGCATGACCGGCTATCCCCTGGTGCGCGTAAAAGGCGTTTCCGTCGTTGACCTCTCCTTTGAGGATGTAGTGTCTCCATCCCCGAAACGCGTCCGCATTCTCATCACACGTGTATCCGAAGGTGTCGTCGGCCACCATGCGCCGCTCAAAGGGATTACCCTGAGAGGTGGCGGCGATCCCGGTAAAGCCCCTCTCCAGGGGACGAAACGAGGTTCTCTTTAGCCCGAGAGGGGCGTAAAGATTTTCGGACAGGTATCTATCGAGGGGTCTGCCGGAGACGGATTCTATGACGTATCCGAGGATCATAAATCCGAGGTCGCTGTAATGGTATTCGGCGCCGACGGGGTATTTGAGCGGAAGGGACGCGATATACGAGGCGGCACCCTCCCTGTCCGCGGCGTGATAGTAAACCGGTTTCCAGGGATACAGCCCCGCCCGGTGGCCGAGCAGGTGCCGGATGGTGATGTCTCGTTTCTTCCCCCTGTCGAACAGGGGAATGTATCTGGACAGGGGGGCGTCGAGATCGATCTCCCCCCTGTCGACGAGGAGCATGATGCCGAATGTCGTCGCGAAGATCTTGGTCATCGAAGCCACGTCGAAGAGGGTGTCCGTCGTCATAGGCTCCGGCGTCTTCATCGGCATATGACCGGAGGAGTATTTCCGGCCGTATCCATAGGCCTTTTCGTGAATGACCTCGCCGCGGCGGGCGACCAGAAGGACGGCGCCCGCGTACGCCTTCTCGCGCAGTCCCTTTTCAACGAGGGTGTCGAGACGGGTATTCAGGGCCCGTTTGCCGACGGTTTCAGGATCCGGGGTGCATGCCGCGAGGGACATCACCACGAAGCATCCTGTGAAGAACATCCATGCTGCTGCTCGTCGCACGGTGGAACTCCTTTCCGTTCACATCTCGAGGACCGAGCGCACCAGGTTCTCCGTCGTGTATTGGCCGTTCGTAAGCCCGGCAAAATCATGCTCTCCCCCGAAGATATCCCGCATGATCTCCTCCACGGTATCTCCCTGGTCTTTCAATCCCTTCGCCCGAACCGAAAGGTTCTCCAGATATCCGATGCACCCCTGGAGGGCACCCCTCCCGTCCTCGATGATCTTCCCCACGGATGTAAAGAGGATGAGTCTCTCCGTTTCAAGATCGAGCAGCCGTTTCATCGACCGCACCGTCTCCCCCATATTCTCCTCCGGTCTGATGAATTTCAGGGTCTCCCGTGAGAATATGTCGCCGGAGAAACACCAGCCTTTATCCTTTTCGAGAAGACAGACATGCCCAGCGCTGTGGCCGGGCGTCTCTATTACCTCATATCTGAAGCGTCCCGTTTCGATTATCTCCGGTATCGGTTCCGCCTCGGTCGGCACGGGGTAGTCCCAGACCATCTCCTGATAGGGGTGCAGGGATGCCTTCTTCCCTATCAGAGGGATGGACTCGGGGTGCGCGTACAGGGCCGCCTTGAACATCTCTTTAATGAGGTGATTCCCCCCGATATGATCCTCATGAAAATGGGTATTGATGATTGTATCTACTTCTCTGCTCCTGAGGTACGCGGCCAGCTCCTTCGCCGTATAGCTGCAACCCGTATCTATCAGGAGGCCGTCCACGAGGTAGGCGGCGACCCAGTATACCGGTACGCCGTCTATCACCCGGCTCATTCTGATCTGAAGTACATCCTCAAACTGACTGGTTTCGATCATTCTCCCCTCCCCACGGCCGACACTGCCGCAGGCATTTTTTGGATGAGATGTCACTCCTGTCCGATCAGAGGACTCTATAGCATACTATGCTGATATCGGGTTGACAATTAATCTCTCCGGGGATCTGAAAATTCGCGCGGAGGATGGCACACCACAGGACATATATCCGCATGTGCCGCATGACTGCCCCTTTACCCTTCCGGATGGGCATCCCCTGATCACCCGGCCGGATTGGTTTGCATACCGGGGCGATTATCACCCCGGGGGCGAGACCCCCTCTCTTTTCCCCTCAAGTTTTGAAACGAAATGCCGATAGATGGTGTAAGGACAGAATTTTCAGTTACTGAAGGGCAAACCTTCCGAAAGGTTGGGGCGCAAAGCCACCGGTTTAAGTCTGCGCAGTGCAGATAGGGCAGCGGGGCTACTAGGTAAAATACACCAAACCGCTTGCCCGCCGGGAAGCGGTTTTTTTATGGAGTGCTCGTTGTTTCATCCGTTTCAGCACCATCAGAGACCAGAGGCATATCACACATATGTGTAAATAATGGTAAGGGGCGGCACCGCAGCCCATGACGAGTCAAAAAGCCCTCGGGTGCGCAAGGCTTACTGACAGGAGGAACGCAATCATGGTAGACAGCATTAATGGTACTTCGTCAGTGCCGAGTGTCCTTTTTCCTCATACTACAGCCACAAGCGATACCGGTGATTCCGGTAAGACGGGTGAAGTGAAAGGAGAGAAACTGAACAACAATGCGACGTTATCCGCCCCAAAAACGGATTCCACGGAAAGTTATGAATCCCGTGATGGGAACGCTGCTGTCGAGAACGACAAAGCGGTTCATCAGGCATCGGAAGCCGCCCATAATGAACCTCCGGGAAGCAGAGTGGATATTCTGGCATAATAACACGGGGGATGGCATTCCGGTCTCTTTGATAAGCGCCAACGGCACGCATATTCCTGCACTCTCAAAAGTGGAGAAAGACTTCTCATATTTTTCTTGATTTTTAGATTTTTTCTTCTTATAGATAACATCGCTTTGCGGACGTTTGTCCGTTGAATCGGACATAATTTCGTTGCAGTCGAATCCCTCGTCTTGAAGACGAGGGATTTTCATAAGTACCAATAATACCCGAGTATCCCAACTCGGATATGTATTCATGCTCTGTGTCGACTTGACGTCGACTGGAAGAACGTCACCATCAAAAGCTTCACGGCCGCGAACGCGGCCATGGTGCCTCATTTTGGTTCTCCTGAAGGCAAGGGGTTTCGGCCATACCGGGGGGCTGTGATATTTTCCCTCATTATTTCTGTTGTAAGATGCCCGGTTATACCCGGAGCTTCTTCCCTTAGTGGAGCTCTGTTGATTTTCTTGAATACGGGAATCTCAGGTAACGGATATATGCCCGTACGCTGTTCGAGAGGAAAACCAGGGATGATCTACGATCTTCTTTTCCAAAACCGGAGAGGTTCTTTTGATATGACTCCAAAACCGACATACGAGGAGCTGGAACGAATAATCAAGAAGTCAGAGGAAGAGTCCGGCAAGCGGAAACAGGCGGAGGAAGCACTGCGGGAAAGCGAGAAGAAATACAGGCTTCTTTTTGAAAACAGCGGTGCTGCCGTATTCTACTATGATACCGAAGGAAAACTTGTTCTGTTAAACAGGCGGGGGGCAAGGAATTTCGGCGGGACAAAGAAAGATCTCACGGGGAAATCCTTGTATGAGATATTCCCCGGAACGGCCGATCTTCACATAAAAAGAATCGGTCAGATCATGGAACGGGGGAAAGGGGGCGGATTTGAAGATCTGCTTGATCTCCCCATAGGGAAGACCTGGGTTTCATCAAACGTTCAACCGGTGAAGGATGAAGACGGAACGGTAACAGGCGTTCAGATCACCTCCTATGACATTACCGAGCGCAAACAGGCCGAGGAGGAACTGCGTCAAAGCGAAAAAAGGTTCAGGGAGATGGCGGATCTCCTGCCGACTATTGTTTGCGAGATGGACACGGATAATCGTCTTACCTATACCAACAGAATGGGATTTGAAACATTTGGCTATTCTCAGGCCGACCTTGATGCCGGACTGTTTATAATGGATCTGATTCATCCCGACGATCTCAAAACAGCCCTCAGGCGCATTGGAAAGATTTCCAAAGAAATGAAACACGGGCCTGTGGAATACAGACTGCTGAGGAAAGACGGTTCCGAGGTAATCGGCCTTACGGATGGCGCCCCCATCTACAAGGATGATGAGCTCATCGGGATACGGTTCAGTATTACAGATACAACCGAGAAAAAGAAGCTCGAATCCCAGCTCCAGCACGCGCGGAAGATGGAGGCCATCGGCACCCTGGCAGGCGGCATTGCCCACAATTTTAATAATCTGCTGATGACTATCACGGGAAGCATCTCCCTGATGTCCTTAGAAACTCACCCTGATCATACGAGTCATAAATATCTCAAAAACATCAAACAAGCGGCCCAAAGCGGGGCAAAATTGACGAGGCAGCTCCTCGGATATGCGCGGGAAGGAAAATATGAGGTCAAGCCCCTAAACCTGAACGCACTGGTGAAGGAGACCTGTGAGGTCTTCAGTATGACCCACAAGGATGTCATAGTCCATCAGGATTTAACCGAAGACCTCTTGGAAACAAAGGCGGATCGAAGCCAGATAGAGCAGGTATTGCTTAACCTCCATATCAATGCCGCGGAGGCCATGCCGGAAGGCGGGGAACTCTTCATAAAGACAGTCAATGTCAGCCACAGAGATATGGGAAGCAAGTCCTTTAGAGCGCAGCCCGGAAACTATGTCCTGTTGATGGTGAGAGATACAGGGGCAGGTATGGATAACAAGACCATGGAATGTATTTTTGATCCGTTCTTTTCCACAAAGGGCCTCGCTAGAAGTACAGGCCTTGGGCTGGCCTCTGTGTACGGCATTATCAAAAATCATGACGGATATATCGATGTGGAATCCAAAAAAGGACAGGGAACCTCTTTCTACGTCTATCTCCCCGCATCAGAAAAAAAGGCCGGGGTGATTGTCAAGAAACCGGAGGACGTCATTGGAAAGGGATCCGGGACAATCCTTCTGGTCGACGATGAAGAGATGGTCCTGGACGTAGGTGCCCAATTACTTCAATCTCTTGGCTACTCGGTACTTGAGGCCAGGGACGGTATAGAGGCGATTGATATCTACCAAAAAAACAACGGCACGATCGATATGGTGTTTCTTGACATCGTCATGCCGGGTATGAGCGGGAGGGATACCTATGACAGGCTCAAGGAGATCAACCCGGATTTAAAGGTCCTCCTTTCAAGCGGATATGATATTGATACCCAGGCAACCGAGATACTGGATCGGGGGGCCGACAGCTTTATTCAGAAACCTTTTACCCTGAAGGACCTGTCACAAAAGATAAAAAAGATTATGGGGAGGGAGGGGGGTTCTTCCGTCTCCGATGCGTAACCGCGATCATCCGGGGAGACAACTGCCGTTTCTGAAATCCACAGCCCGTACCCTATGATGAGGGCAGATCTCACACAGTCGTACAAAGCGACCCGACCATGAGATACCGCCCAATACGTGACAATTTTTCCCCATACCGATACATTTTTCCCATCTTTCCATAGCCATGCCGCCTTCAAGACACAAAATATCCTCCGTTTCTTTTCTGTCCCCACTACAAAAGTGCGCAAGGGCTTTCTCGACCCCTGATTTTTTTTCAATCCTTTCGCACCGCCCGTTTTCCCCGTTATACAAGAGATCTTACGTATCCTGCGCACGAAAAGCGATCCCCGGTCTCTCTACCGGTGCCGCCATATTCCGAACCGCACCATCGATCCCTCTTTTCCCGGCACCTCACGGTTAGTTTGCATGATTTTTGCATTAAACGATTAACTGTACATGAACGCACAGGTGCGTGGATTATTTGACGGGTCATTTGCCGATCTCCCGTTAGAATGGCGGCTCATCCCTGCCGTCACGCTCAAAAATAGATGATGTACCGTTGAAATATCAGTGGGAGGAGGATACCACAGAATGACTGCTACCAAGAAGGAAACGCCTGATACCCCGGTGCCACCCGAAAACAAGGATGAGACCAAGAATCAGAAGGAGTTCACCGAGTCGATAGGAATTGATATCGGAACCGCCAATATTGTCGTGGCCCAGAACAAGGGCAGAGAAGTCAGCACCACGATCCAATCGAATGCCTTTTTCACGCTTCCCAGTTCACAGACAACAAAGGAAATCATCTCCGGAAGGTCCGTACTGTTTTTCGAGAAGAACGACAAGTTATACATACTGGGTAATTCCGCAGAATACTTTGCCAACATATTCCGCGGCAACACACGGAGACCCATGAAAGACGGGATATTAAACCCACAGGAACATGAGAGCACAGATGTCATCAAAACCATCATAGACCACCTTGTCAGGAAACCGAAGGTGGAGGGGGAGAAGATATGGTTCAGTGCGCCCGGTGAGCCTATCGGCAAGCCCGACACCGTAACCTACCACAAATCCATAATCAAGATGCACCTCGAAAGTCTGGGGTATTCCCCGATACCCATCAACGAGGGAATGGCGGTGATCGTCTCGGAACTTTCAGGCAACGGCAGTGAATCCACCGGTATAGGAATCAGCGTAGGGGCCGGGATGTGTAATATCTGCCTATCGTACCTCTCTATCCCGGTCATCACGTACAGTATTCAAAAGGGGGGCGACTATATCGATTCGCTGGTCGGCAGTTCCGTGGGAGAACCGTTCACAACGATCAAGGGGGTGAAAGAGAAAGAACTCAACCTTTCGATTAAGCCGAGGAATCGGGTTGAGACGGCCCTCCATATATACTATGACGATCTCTTTTCAAGCCTGGCGCAGAGTCTCCAAGAGGCGCTGGGGTCCTCCGATAATGTACCCAGCCTTCCCAAACCCATACCGATAGTCCTGGGCGGCGGCACGGTTCTTCCAAAGGGATGCAGGGACAGGTTTGCAAAGGCCTTCGAAGGCATTCGGCTTCCGATCAATATCTCCGATATACGCATCGCCGAAAGGCCCCTCTACGCAACCGCGAAGGGGGCGCTCATGATGGCTATGCGAGAAAAGGGATAGTCTGCGATGTATCCCGCCGCGCTCATCTACTCCCCAAATGAGATACGAGGGAGGATAATATCAGAGACCCTCAAGGTGAGAGGGATCGAGGCACATCTGCTCACCAGTCACTTTGAGATCGAAGAGGCCGTCAGCGAGTATTCCCCGCCCATCATCATTCTGGACATCAAGAAGAATCTTTTAACTGAAACGGATTTCCTGGATGCGCTCTCTCAGAGGAAACCGAAAACCGAGATTATTATCCTTGCAGACCGACCGGCTCCATCCGTTCCGGAAACACCGAACATCGGCAATACACGATATATCCCCGGTCCACTCGCGCCCGAATCGATCGTCTCTGAAGTAAGGAGCATTCTCTTCCCGGAAAGAAATTTTTCCATTACAAAATTCTGGGGCACCCTTGTATCCACACTCCTTCTCCAGCTTAAACGCTTTTTTCTCTGGGGTCTCCCGTTAACGATAACCCTTGTTGTCGGCCTCATAGGGGGCTACCTCTACTGGTGCATCGCCACCCTTCCCAGTATAGAGACCCTTCAAAGTTATTCTCCCTATGAGGCCTCTGAACTTTATTCATACGACAATGTCCTCCTTTCAGAGTTTTATATCGAACGGAGGAACATCATTTCCCCCGACAGGATCCCGCAACACGTCAAGAATGCATTCATAGCCGTTGAAGACGCACGCTTTTACAAGCACGCCGGCATAGACCCCATCAGGATACTCAGCGCCTTCGTGGCAAACATAAAGGAGGGGGGATTTGTGCAGGGGGGGAGCACGATCACCCAGCAGCTGGCAAAGGCGCTCTTCTTCAAGCCCGAGAAGACGATCACGCGAAAGGTGAAGGAGATAGCCATCTCCCTGCAGATGGAGAGACAGTATACCAAGGATGAGATATTGGGGCTGTATCTCAACAACGCCTATTTCGGAACGAGGGCATACGGGATAGATGCGGCCTCTCAGATCTATTTCGGTAAGGCTGCGGAAGATATAACGATATCCGAAGCGGCCCTCCTTGCAGCGCTCCCCAAGGCCCCTTCGAAGTACTCACCGTTTACCGACTCAAAGAAATCGTTGAACAGAAGAAATTACGTCCTCAAAAGGATGTTTCAAACGGGATTCATCAATAAGGAGGAGTACCGGAGATCCCTTGCCGATTCGATACCGGAAAAGATATACGCGCGCAAGTATCAGGCCCCTTACTACGTGGATTATTGCAGGACTGCCCTTGAAAAGATGGTGGGGGACAGGCTCTACACCTCCGGACTCAAGATCTACACGACACTCGACTATCGGATGCAGCAGGTAGCGGAAAAGGCGGTGTATAACGGCATTGATAAACTGGAGAAAAGGGGGATAAAGGGGGTGCAGGCCGCCCTCCTTGCGATCGACATCAAGACGGGACGGATCAAGGCAATGGTCGGCGGTACGAACTTCTGGGATTCCCAGTTTAATCGAGTCACCCAGGCAAAGAGGCAGCCGGGCTCCACCTTTAAGCCGATCGTATTCCTGACGGCCCTGAATCAGGGACTGAAACCCGATGATATGATAGAGGACAAGAAGATCAATTATTATGTGAAAGGTCAGGCGGGCGCATGGACACCCCTGAATTACAGCAAGAAATACCACGGCAGGGTTACGTTGAAAACGGCCCTTGCCCTTTCATTTAACGCCGCCACTGTCAATCTTGCGAGCAAGGTCGGCATACAGAACATGATCAAGACGGCACACAAGCTCGGGATAAAGAGTGAGATTCACCCCTTCTACTCCTCGGCCATCGGCGCCTCCGAACTGACCCTTCTGGAACTGGTCTGCACCTACGCCGCACTTGCCGGCGGGAAAAGGATTGAACCGAGCTGCATCAACAGGATCATCGACAGAGAGCAGGCGACCCTTGTGGAACCATCCGTCGTACAGGAGACGGTCGTCGGCAAAGAGACATTAGCCGGTATACGGGGTATGCTGAGATCCGTCGTTCTTGAAGGTACAGGCAGGGGAGCCCTGGTCTTAAAGAGAACCGTCTATGGCAAGACAGGGACAACCAACGACTCCGTGGATGCGTGGTTCATCGGTTTCGATGATACTATCGCGCTGGGGGTATGGGTCGGGAGGGATGACCACACCCCCATCGGCAGCGATGAAAACGGTGCCACGGCCGCATTACCGATATGGATCGATTTCATGAGGGACTCAGGCGAGGCGTACGAACCGGCAGAGATCACAGCATACCCGTCGGTGACGATGAAAACAGGGGACGTCCGCGTCAATTAATGTTCGCTGATATATACACTCGGCACCCTTCTTTGCCGGAAGATTACCTGCTGAGATAAACTATGGTATAATCTTTGATAATTTGGTAACAATTCATTCATGCGCGCTGATCGAAAGGTCTTTACATGGAAAGAAAGATATTGATTGTCGATGATGAGGCGTCTGTCAGGGACCTGTTTCATGATTTCTTTTCTGACGCCGGTTACGCGGTATCGCTGGCAACCAACGCGGAAGAGGCGCTGAAAATCCTGGACAGGGAAAAGATCCTGGTCATGTTCCTGGATCTTAAATTATTCGGTATGGACGGGATACAGCTGTGTCGTCAGATACGGAAAACGAAGCACATTGCGATTATTTACGCAATGACGGGTTGGGCGGGCCTCTTTGAGATCGAGGAGTGCAGGGAGGCGGGTTTCGACGATTTTTTCACAAAACCGGTCAAGCCCGATCTGATGCTGGGGGCTGTTGAAGAGGCCTTCAAGAAACTGGAC
>CAZNBR010000025.1:0-17955 GCA_964571315.1 uncultured Syntrophaceae bacterium | reverse complement strand
GGATGAGCATTTCGACCTGCTGGAACAGATGGACATCTATGAGATACCGGTTTTGTTTGTAAACGGCCCGGAAGAAAAGAGGGTCCTCATCGGCAAGACGAAGATAACGGAGTTTCTGTCCAGCGACGGTGGCAAAAATTCCGTAACCCCTTAGGGACCTGGCACTATGATGCAAATGCAAACAGGCGATATATCCCGACACATCCATGAATGTCTGTCAGGCCATGGTATAAACCTTCAGGTGGAAGAGGTGAGGATCGGCCTGGGATACGTCGGCGTGATGCTGGAAGGGGATAGGACAGGGCTGTCCGCCGTCCTGAGGAATGAACTGCGCCCCGGTTGTTCAACCCTCGGCAAGGCGGGGACATTGGCAGGCTCCGGCGCTTCGGAGCTGCTAGATCTTCTCGTCACGGGTACCAATCCCCTGGAAAAGTCGCTGGGTCTGGCCACGGCAAACGCGCTGCTGTGTCCCGACGCCGGAGAGGAGGAACAGGATTCCATAGCCCTGATGGAGCTGTCCTCCGGGGACCGGGTGGCCATGGTCGGATATTTCGGCCCCCTTGTGGAACGGATAAAAAAGACCGGGGCACAGCTCCAGATCATAGAGAAAGATCCGCACCGCGTGGATCAGGTCCCCGACCGGAAAGACAGAGACAGCATCCTTGAGGAATGCAGTGTGGCGATCATTACCGCCACCTCGATCCTGAATGACACCATCGAGGAAATCCTCAACGGGCTCGGCAGCCCTCGGCACGTCACAATCCTGGGTCCTTCTACGCCCCTGTGCGAAGAGGCGTTTGCCCGGACACCGGTCACCCACCTCGGCGGCTCCGCGATACGGGATCACCGCAAGGTCATGCAGATCATCTCGGAAGGTGGAGGCACGCCACACATGCGTCCCCACCTCCGGTTTATAGACAGGACAATCGGGCGCAATGACGACGCATAAAACATCCGGCGGAGATATAATCCCCGTCGTGTCTATCGTGGGGAAATCGGGTTCCGGCAAGACCACCCTGATCGAGAAGGTCATCCCGGAGCTGACACGAGCGGGCTGGCGCGTGGCCACCATCAAGCACAGCCGCCGCGGATTCGATATCGACCACGAGGGAAAGGACAGCTGGCGTCACAGGAAGGCGGGCGCGCGAATGACGGTCATGGTATCTCCCGAACAGATTGCCGTTGTTGAGAATTCCGAAAGAGACCTCGATATCGCAGAGCTGAGAGACCGGTACATCCATGGCGTGGACATTGTCCTTTCGGAGGGATTCAAGGGGAACGCATACCCGAAGATAGAGGTCTTCCGTTCTATCTTGAAGCGGAACATGCTCTGTTCAAAAGACGATAACCTGATTGCCGTCGCCAGCGACGTACCGATGGAAATCGATGTTCCCCGTCTCGATATCAATGACGCACAGGGAATCGCGCAACTGATCATCACCCTGTTTTTGAGCCCGCCGCGGGAGGGGCGCGCATGACTGACTTCGATTATTTCAAGATCGTCAAATGGGTATTGATCGTCCTCCTGGCGGGATTCATCGGGCAGTTTGGCAAAAGTCTCGCCAAGCACCTGATGGAGAAGGCCCGGTTGAAAAGGAAGGGCTCGTCCCCGAAAGTCGGAGAAACGGCGCCCATCGCCGACGGGAGACGCATTGAAGGCACCCCTGATATGCACGAGCCGCACCCTGCCGCCATATCCCCAGAAGAGCAGGCCAAGCAGGACAGGAAGCTGGCCAAGACCCTGGGAAAGCAGGCCAACCTGTAATCAGGATGCCCTTTCTGAAAATATTGTTTCACACCCCTTCACCACCCTGAAAATTTAGCGCCTCCTGAATGTCATGACCTTCCCGCCATACGGCCGATGCGTTTTGACCGCAAAAATTCCTGCAATATCGGCTCGTTGCTGAAACGGATACCTGGCCCTCCATTTTGTTCTTGATCTTTGGTTCTATTTTGGGTAATTCGCAGAGTAATTTTCCTGAAAATTAGAGCACTTATTCCGGGGGTTGATTCTTCCAAAATTTAAAAAAAGGAGCATGCGCACATGGCAGAAGGCAAGACAATGAATCGGTGGTATGTTGTTATCGGCGCTGTATTGATCCAGTTGTGTCTCGGCGCTATCTACGCGTGGTCGGTCTTTACACCCAAGCTATGCCTGTCCTGCGCTCAGGGCGGGGTATACGGTTTCAGCGCGACGCAGGCGGCGTGGATCTTTTCAGTCGGCTTGTTGGTTTTCTCGGTCGTCATGATCCTCTCGGGAAGGATGCTGGCGGTGACCGGCCCGCGAAAGCTGGCATCCATCGGCGGGATTGTTCTGGGTGCCGGGTACATCCTGGGCGGGCTGTTCGGATCCTCCTTTCTTACACAGCTGCTGTTCATAGGAATCATCGGGGGCGCCGGTATCGGTCTGGCGTATGTCGTCCCCATCGCCGTCGGCGTCAAGTGGTTCCCTGACAAGAAGGGGATGGTGACCGGGCTGGCCGTCGCCGGATTCGGTTTCGGCGCGACGATCTGGGTCAAATCGGCCGGGTCCTGGTTCGGCCTGATAGAACATCTGAACTTCTTCGGTCTCGGAGGGGTCCAGAGCGTCTTTTTGCTGTACGGCGTTATTTTCCTCATTGCCGTCCTTGTGGGAAGCATCGTCATGATCGATCCCCCGGAGGGATATGTCCCGGAAGGATGGACCCCTCCCGCACCGGCATCATCCGAAAATCCGGGCGGCGCGGCCCTGGGCATGACCGAATTCCAGTCGGGTGAGATGATGAAGACCCCCCAGTTTTACATGACATGGTTCACCTTCCTGTTCTCGGCCATCGCCGGCCTGATGGTCATCTACTGCATCAAGCTGTTCGGCATCGACTCGCTGCAGGCCGCCGGAATGACCGCGGCCGGCGCCTCTGCCGCCGCCGGCACTGCCATGGCCCTGTACGCGATATTCAACGGTCTCGGCCGTATCATCTGGGGAACGCTCTCCGACAAGATCGGCCGCAAGATGTCCATCTTCCTTATGTGCCTCTTCCAGGGGATCATTATGCTCCTCTTTTACCAGATGGGGGGAACCGTCATCACCCTGATCGTCGGTGCCTGTATCATCGGGTTTAACTTCGGCGGCAACTTCGCCCTCTTCCCCGCCGTCACGGCCGACTATTTCGGCAACAAGAACGTGGGCCTGAACTACGGATTCATCTTCGTATCGTACGGTATCGCCGGTGTCATCGGACCCCAGATTGCCGGATATTTCAAAGACGCGGCCAAGGGGGGCGGAGATCCTTCGATATGGGTAACCCCGTTCATCATTGCGGGAGTGGCATGCCTGCTGGGCGCCGCCATTACACTGATGTCAAAACCTCCAAAGAAACTGTAGCTGATATCAAGCAGCAAAGCGCCGGCCAGATGGCCGGCGCTTTTTTTGTCTCCCGACACCTCCGAGATACACCCCCCGAGATCTTCTCCTTTTTTATCTGTCTGTCTAATACTAAAAGCATTACGTAAATATTAGCCGGCCAATTCCGTCTCATACCTTATTCGCAGGACTCTTCTTCACAAAAATACTAGTGAATTACCCCGCCTAAAGGCGGGGCATCTTGAAAAGCAAGGAGGGGGATTGCATCCCCCTTACCCCTGCCCCGCATTCATCCCCGCCATAATGGCGGGGTATTCTGCGGTATTTTCATAAAATCATACTATTTACGTATCTACATCCTGCGTGCTATTGGCAATAATTCATGTGCGGGAATGTGCAAATTGACAAGCGGCTCGAGGGTCGATTGGAGGAGGATAGCTATGAAAAAATTATATTGGAGTATCTTGTGCGCGGCCATCTGGTTGGTGAATCAAGGCATGGCATCAGCGACGCCGGTCATCTTTACGGATTCAGCCAACACCACCATCTCCGGCGAGACCTTTACCTTTACCGAAACGGTCACGATCCCAAGCCTCTCTTTTGGAGTATTTACCATCATGGCCCAGGGTGATTACGACGATTGGACGGACCCTGTATTTGAATCCCTGGATTGGAATATCGACGGGATTGCCTTCGGAACCGGCTGGGGACCGGCGAACAGCGACTTGGCGATGACCTTAGCCCCTGATAATGTGACATGGTTCAAAACCATACGCTGGCCCCATCTCTTATGGATGACATCTTTTCCGATAACAGCTTTACGGTTACCATAACCAACAGCAGCGATGTAGATGTCGCCCAGGCACTTGAGATTGACGGGATCGCCTTCAGGAAGCTCATAGAACCGGACACCCTGCTGGTAAAAAACAGATGCATTATTACTCCGGCAACAAAATATGCCAAAGTTGTCATTCCCGTAAAAGGGGGGATCCAAAATAGACCTGGAGAGCTTTAAATTTTGTCATTTCAAGGAGCGTCAGCAACGAGAAATCTTAATGATACAGACTTGTTAAGATTTCTCCCTGCGGTCGAAATGACAAATAATAATCATTCAACCCTCTCGCCTGGATGCCGGATCAAGTCCGGCATGACATTTGATATGTTTAATTGCCGGAGTAATAATTTAATGGTAATTTTTACAAGCTTCTGAGGTCCCTGGAAGAGTCATTTTCGAAGGATTGACAGCGGTTTTTTGAAGGTGAGCCGCTGGGATGTGTGATGAAATACGTGAGCTGGGCAGCCATGCGAAAAGACAAAGACGCTTCCCTGCCCAGCTTGTTCAACCATCTATCAGTCCAACAAATACCTATCTGCCATTACGGCACAATAACTACCTTGATCGGGTTTTCCCCCGCCACTTCCCGGGCAGCCGTTTTAACGGCCTGTTCGGCCTGATCCAGTGGAAAACGATGGGTAACCATTTTTTCGAAGGCATATTTTTTTGACTCCGCAAGCTTGATTGCGGGAATCACTCCGGTAATGTCATGGGTAAAGACCCCGAGTAATGTCACCTCCTTGAAGATTACCCTGTCCATCATCAGCGGTATGGGCGTGTTCAATCCATAGAGACCAGGCATAACAATGGTCCCTCTCTTTCCTACGAGATCAAAGCTTGCTATGAGACCTTTCGGGTTGCCGGTCACCTCCATAACAATGTTGGCCATCTTTCCGGCGGTGATGTCCCTGACAAGCTGAACGGGATCATCTTTTTCAATGTTGCAGCAGTACGTTGCCCCATATTCCCGGGCCAGTTCCATTCTGGCTTCATCATCCGATGTGCCGACCACGACGATGTTCGACGCGCCCGAAGCGTGAGCTACGGCCACCCCCGCCAGTCCCTGTTGTCCCGGACCTAGTATGGCGACCGTGTCCCCTATTGAAACGCCTCCCTTGATGCGAAGCCATCGTATCGCATTGCCGAGAACCGCTGTCAGTAAAATGGCTACTTCCGGCTGAATAAGGTCACTTACTTTATGAACCACTGATCGCGGATGAATATACATATATTCACCATAGGCGCCCCACAGGTGAGGCGGCGTCTTGCATGATACGAGAGAACCATAGCAAAGCTGAGATTCGCATTGCACATAGTGGCCCTTTCTGCAGTATTCACAGCGTCCACAGCCAATGGCGTATTCAACAATGACCCGGTCTCCTTTTTTAACCCCATGGTATTGGGATGCCAGTTCTCCAATTTCCGCTATTTCCCCAACCATTTCATGGCCCATGATTATGGGAAACGGCCGGGGCTTCCAGGCCTCCTTGCCATGATACATGCCCACATCAGAACCGCACACTCCCACCATTTCAACCTTCATCAGCGCGTCTTCAGGACCAATCTCCGGTATATCAAAGGTTTGAAGGGACATTTTCCCCGGACCTTCCAGCACCATAGATCGTGTTTTCATTTGAGATTCCTCCTTTCAATGTAAAAAATCAATACATGAGTATCACTTTCCCAAAGACTATGTACAATATCACAGGAAAAGCACTGTATGTGACAACGGTCTCCTCCCATTTGATTGATATGCTCAGCCACAGGATTTTCCCGGCAGCGGGTCTTAATCGGGAGTATCTTTCTTCTTTATTTGGGTAAAAAAAACAATGAGCATCTTGACGTCTCTATGCTTCAGCGCTTTGCCGTAATGTTCCACAGAGCTGTCGAAAAAAATGCAGTCACCTTTTCTGAGCACATATACCTGATCGCCGACATGAAACTCATTGGTGCCCTCAAGTATGAAGATCATTTCTTTTCCTTCATGCTTGAATTTTACGGGTTGCCAGTGCGGATTATAGGGACGTGTCAGAATCATGGCGTTAAAAGTGTCGCTGTTGACGATGGATTCGTAATGATAGCCGAATTTAGTTCCCGGGAGAGCCAACACGGTTCGTTCTTTTTTTCTGATAAGCCAGACAGGTATTTCTTCCTGGGTTTCACCAAAAATGTATGAAATGCGGGTATCGAGAGCCTTAGCGATGCTGAGAAGCGTAGAAACGGGCGCAGCTTTATCGCTGTTCTCAATACGCGAAAGATAACCCTTGGTCAAGTTGGTCTTTTGTGCAAGTATCTCTAAGGTCATTCCTTTTAATTCGCGAATTCTCCTGATTGTCTTTCCGATATTTTTTTCAGTTACCATGCGGTGAATGCCCTTGTCAGTTGGATAAAGTGATCCGTCATAAGAGGTATTTGTGGCCGATCTGGCTGTAAACATTGCTGTAAACATGTTTACAACTAAGAAACATTTTTTCTTGACAAAGTCAAGCGAAATACTGTACCTGTATAACAGCTTAATACAAACCAATTATTATCATGTCCCTTGAAAATATGGCGATAAAAGCAAACGATGGTCTAAATTAGTGCTTGTAATATTGTTTTGATATTGCTTCATAGATTTTTATTTTAGGAAATAAAGTTGCAATATGTTTACTGTCAGTTCGGTTCATGTCGTTCATGCATAGTGCAAGGGCGATATTTCATTAATGCATTTTGTCGTTATATAACACGAAAAGGAGATATGAGAGATGAAGAAGATTCGCAGTGTTGTTGTTTTTTCGGTGTGTTTTCTTTTCATGGTTGCGAGCACGTCCGCATTGGCAGCAAAACCGAAGGAAGTCAGTATCACCGCCTACGGAGTGGGATCACAGGCTTACATCTTTTCCGCGGGTATTGCCGAGGCCGTTAACAAGGTGGCGGGCATAAAAACCAATGTCATCCCCGCGGGGACCGATGTTGGCAGGGTTCTCCCCATGCGAGCCGGCGAAGTTGAATTCACCATCGTCACGGGAGCGACGGGATGGTTCGTTTCGCACGGTACCGGTGACTTCAGCGGATCCGTTTGGGGGCCGCAACCGATTCGCATGGCATGGCGCGGAGGCAATCTGTTCGTCGGCGTCTATACCAGGGGCGATTCCGGCATCAAAACGATTGCCGACATGAAAGGAAAGCGGGCAGCCGTGGTTCCGGGTTCTGCAACCTGCACCAATAACGTCCAAGGTCCACTTGCTTTTGGAGGATTGTATCTTGATAAGGGTGATTTCAAAGCCGTACAGTTCCCCTCTCACGGATCGGCAGCCAAAGCCGTGACTGAAGGGGCTGTCGATATTTACCAGTTCGGGACGACGGGATCCGCTCCGATGGAAACATCCGCAAGCCGTCACGGGATCCACTGGTTCGACCTTGATCCCAAGAATGAGGAAGGATGGGAGCGACTCTGGGCATTCAGCCCCTGGGCCGCTAAGGCACTTGTCACCCGTTACGCCGGGAAAGACAAAGGTCATCCTCCCTTCCACGCAATGGTCTACCCTTACAATATCTGGTGCTGGGCTAACACACCTGTCGATACGGTCTATGAATATGCCAAGGCTATGTGGGATGGCTATGATCTTTACAAAAACGTTCATGCCGAGCTTCCAGGCTGGAGTCATGAAACTCTGGCCGATACGTCAGGGTGCTACTATCCATACCATGATGGTGTGGTTAAGCTCTTGAAGGAAAAGGGCGTCTGGACCGATAAACATGAAGCATTCCAGCAGACCCAGCTCGACAACGAGAAAAAGAGGATGGCTCTCTGGAAAGTCGCTCAAAGCGAAGCGAAATCCCAAAAAATAGGATTAGACAGTCCTGAATGGGGTAAGTTCTGGTGGAATAAACTTACTGCGGCAGGTCTCCTGAAATAGAATGAGACTCTTGTACAGGGATTACGGAAACCGTTGTAATCTAGGTATCCGTAATCCCTGCATCTGATGTAATCGCGGCCTGTCTTTTCATACGTGCTACCAGTGAGCCCTGAAATGACAGCCCCTTACAATTCGTCTTCCGCTCCACGCCAGTACTGGCTGTGTGAATGGCATGTTTGCGCGTTGCAGGCAACCCTGATGGCTGCCCTGACAAAGCATTCACCGCGGTTCAAGGAGAAATTGACCACACCGGTAGTCCTCCCGGAAGCTATCGGGGGGGTACGCTAAATCGTATACGGAAGTGTCAAAAAGTCATTGACATGCTCCTTCAGAGGGGGTTCACGCTATGACGACTAACAGCATCGAAGAAAAGCTGGACATAAAGAAGCACAGAGAACTTACCGGCCCCGTCAGGTGGATATTTTTGATTTTCACGGTGATTGCCATCTCCGCAGCCATATTTGTTAATTTTTATTTTTCGATAGGCGGTTGGACCTTTCCTGCTACAGGATACCTGTTTTTCCTCTTGGCTTTTTTCATCCCCCTCGTTTTCATTGCCTTTCCCCATAGAAAAGGCGCGGCGACGGAAAAAATTCCCTGGTTTGATTATTTGCTGGCCGCACTTTCCTTCGGTTCGGCCATATTTTTCTTCTATAATGCCAATGAGATCTTGTACAAGGGATGGGAGGTCATCTCGCCGGTTCATGCAAAAATAATGGCGCTCATCCTTTTGGTTGCCGTGATCGAAAGTGCCCGGAGAACAGGGGGCACGACATTCTGTTGCATCGTCCTGGTTTTCGCACTCTACCCCCTTTTCGCGGAACATATGCCGTTGTTCCTTAAGGGCAAATCCTTCGGGTTCTGGAGAACCGTCGCATACCATGGGATGGGACCCGAGAGCATCATCGGCATTCCCATGAGGGTTGTGGGAAATCTTCTCATCGGTTTCATGATATTTGCGGTGGTGCTGATGCATACAGGGGCGGGGAAATTCTTTCTCGACTTTTCACTGTCTCTTCTGGGTCCTTTACGCGGCGGCGCGGCAAAGGTCTCCATCGTCGCCAGCGCCCTCATGGGGAGCATCAGCGGAAGCGTGATTTCAAATGTACTTGGCACGGGTTCAGTAACCATCCCGGCCATGAAAAGAACAGGATTTTCCCGCACATTTGCCGGTGCCGTGGAAGCCTGTGCCTCAACAGGGGGAATCGTCATGCCCCCTGTCATGGGGGCCGTGGCCTTCGTCATGGCCGAAGTACTCCAGGTTCCCTACGTCACGATTATCATCGCCGCCGCAGTCCCGTCATTCCTCTACTTTTTCTGCCTCTTCATACAGGTCGACGCCTACGCGGCCCGTAACGGCATCGTCGGAACCCCTAGAGAAGAATGTCCGAAGTTCGGTCCTGTGATGAAAGAAGGATGGTTTTACCTGGTAGCCATTGCTCTTCTCATTTATATCGTCGTGGTCTTGTGGCGGGAGACCCAGGCAGCGTGGATCACCACTCTGGTGCTTATCGGATTGACCATGTTTAGAAAGTCCACCAGGTTGACGCCGCGGAAGTTTTTGGACCTTATTGAGGGGATCGGCAAATTCATGGGTGAAATCACTTCAATCCTCGCGGCCTGCGGACTGATCATCGGCTCCATGGGGCTTACGGGTGTCGCCCATTCCTTTTCAAGTGAAATCGTCAGTTTCGCAGGGGGCAACATGTTTTTACTTCTCGCTCTCGGCGCATTCGCAAGCTTTATCCTCGGCATGGGCATGACCATCACCGCCTGCTATATCTTCCTGGCAATCGTCATGGCCCCTGCCTTGATCGAAATGGGATTGTATCCCCTGGGGGTTCATCTCTTTGTGATGTACTGGGGCATGGCCTCCTTCATCACCCCCCCCGTTGCTCTGGGCTCATTCGCCGCCGCCAGTCTATCAGGGGCAACACCCATGGCTACGGGGGTTCAGTCTATGCGGTTGGGAATCGCCACCTATATTGTTCCCTTCTTCTTTGTCCTCAACCCGGCCCTCATACTGCACGGTCCGGTCGGGGAGATACTCTATACAATTGGAACATGTACAATAGGTCTCTGGGTCATCGCGAGTTCTCTGGAAGGATACATGATCGGCATCGGGGAATTGCCCATGTGGTCACGCCCCTTCCTCTTTTTCGCCGGGCTTCTTCTCGGATATCCGGTAGGATGGATAACCGATGCGGTCGGCTTCGCCGTCGCGCTGATATTTATTACCACTGTAATCATTACCGGAAAACCAGGCAGTCGACCGACGCTGGCAGAGGAATAAAAGTAATAGGGGAGCATTCAATGCGACTGCATGGATGCCTCCTCTTGTAATAAATAATTGTTACTTCATAGAAAGGTTTCACAATGGCAATTAAAACGAGTGAAGAATATTACGAATCGCTAAGGAAGACACACCCAACCACGTACATTCTTGGGGAAAAGGTAGAAAACCCTCATGATCACCCGTTAATCAAACACATGGTTGCGGGAGTGGCAAAAACCTATGGTTTGACTGAAGAATCGGAGGGAAAAGAGAAGCTGGTAACTAAATCGGATTTGACCGGAGAGGATACAAGCCGGTTTGTGAAATTTTACAAAAGTCAGCAAGACTTGCAAGACAAAGTTGAAATGCTGAAATATCTGAGCCATGAAATCGGCACCTGTTACATGCGTTGCACAGGCATGGATGCAATCAATGCCGTCGGTATTGAAACATATAACTGTGACAAGAAATATAAAACAAATTATAACGAAAGATACCTGAATTGGTTAACAATGATTCAGGAGAATGATTTTACCGTATTCAGTGGGGTTACGGACGTAAAGGGAGACAGGTCAAAACGTCCGTCTGAGCAGTCTGACCCGGACATGTACGTACATGTAGTAGACCGGAACGATAAGGGCATCGTGGTGAGGGGAGCAAAAATACACCAGACCGGGTCCCTCTGCGCACACTGGGGCCTGATTGTTCCTACAAGGGAAATGAGGGAAGCGGATAGGGATTATGCACTTTGTTTTGCACTCCCGGTTGATGCAAAAGGATTCATCCATGTATACGGCAGAGGATCCATGGAAGCAAGGGAACTGGAAGAATGCGATTTGGGAAATGCCAACTATAGTAAATTTTGTCCAATGATCATATTTGACGATGTTTTCATTCCATGGGAACATGTTTTTCTGTATGGTGAACATGAGTTTGCCGGCAACATGGTTAGACAATTCGGTAACTTTCACAGACACTCCCACGGTGGCTGCAAGTGTGGTGTTGGTGATGTTCTCATTGGTGCCGCCGCTACCGCTGCAGAATACAACGGATTAAAAAACGTATCTCACATCAACAATAAGCTCGCGGAGATGATAAAGATAATTTATGCGATGTATGGTTGCTCTATAGCTGCATCGGTGAAAGCTAAGCTAACTCCTTCGGGCATTTATAATGTAGATCCCGTTTTGTCCAACACCTCGAAACTCTTTGAGGGGAAAGACCTGGCAGAGGTACATCGGATGATGATCGAAATCGCGGGAGGGGGAGTTACCGATTTACCGTCAGATAAAGATTTTGCTAATCCGGAGATTGGTCCCTTCCTTAAAAAATATCTTAAAGGCGCGGATGAATTTGCTACTGAAAATCGGGTCAAGATTTTGAGACTTGTGGAAAAACTGGCCTTCGAAACCCGTGATATTGTGTCAAATATTCATGGAGGCGGCTCACCCGAAACTCACAGAATGGCGCTTTTGCGCAACAGCGATATAGAGTCAAAAAAGAAGATCGCCAAAAAGTTAGCCGGTATAGAAGAATGAGCCCAACGCGGGTATATGAATCAATGAAATATCCGCAGTGGATCAGACTTCGGCAAAATCTCGATACGAAACGGGTCATCGATCCTGCTGCAACGGTCATCACACAACTCAACACATTAGAAGGAACAGTCAAGATCGGAAAAGGGGCACGAATAGCTATAACCGTGGGAAGCCGTTTTATCGCTAATCTCCCTCTTATCACAAAGGTCGTGGTAGACTTTGTCAAGGCCAAAGGAGCATATCCCTTTCTGGTACCTGCCATGGGAAGCCACGGCGGAGCCACAAAAAAGGGACAGGTTAACGTTCTGCAAGAACTCGGCTTCACTGAAGAGAGCATTGGCGCACCCATTTATTCGTCCATGGATGTGGTAACGCTCGGTGATGTGGAAAACATACCCGTTTATTTCGATAGGATTGCCAGTGGAGCCGACGGCATAATTATTATCAATCGCGTCAAGGCCCATCAGGCGTTCAGAGGTGATATACAAAGCGGCCTCAACAAAATGATGGCTGTGGGACTCGGCAAAGAAAAAGGGGCCGACGCCATTCATGGATCAGGACGGACCGATATTCTCGGACCGATCGGTGATTTCATCATATCGGCTGTTCCCATCCTCTTCGGCGTCGCCATTCTCGAAAATTCATACGATGAAACGAGAGATGTTGCAGTTTTGCCGCCTGAACAATTTAAAGAATATGACAAGTCATGGTCCTGTAAATCAAGGGAGCTTCTGCCCCGAATACCCTTTCGGTCACTGGACCTTGTCATCGTCGATGAGATGGGAAAGGATATCAGCGGATCAGGAATGGACACCAACGTCATCGGTTTTACCCGCCGCATGACCCCGACGGGCCAGCAGGCCGTACCGCTCGCCGTCTTTGACCTGACAAAAAAAACGGATGGGAACGCCATGGGAATCGGTCTCGCCGATTTTACCACCAGGCGGCTCGCCGAAAAGATAAATTACCATTCGACGTACACAAACGTAATCGCCACCGGCGTCTATTCGGCGGGACGAATTCCCCTTACCCTGAAGAGCGAAAAGGCCGTAATCGATACGGTGCTGGGAAAGCTGGAGCAGCCCGGTGACGCGCGGATTGTCAGAATAAAGAATACTTTGCATCTTGAAGAATTCTATGCCACTGAAAGGCTCCTGGGAGAGGCGGAAAAAAATCAGAGATTACAAGTTGAAAGAACTCGCTATGATACATCATTCAGTAACCGTGGAGAATTGATGATTTTTCCTTCCGTCGGGAAATAAGCATTTTCGCAGGACCTTACATTATACGACAGGACGTGCAATTTCACGCACCCGGACATCAAGGCGCCTCCAATAAGGCGAACCTGTCGAGAAGGGAGAAAGCAAAAATGAAAAATATTGCGATTATAGGAGCGGGGACGATGGGACACAGCATGGCGCTGGCCTTTTCCGCCGGCGGTTACAATGTTACCGTCAACGATATTTCTCCTGAAATGCTGAAACGCGCGGAAGAAATGAATGAGGGGAATGCCCGCACGCTCGTGGAAGCGGGTCTCTTGAATCCTGAAGAATGCCCGGAGATATTGCATAAAAGGATATGCTACACCGATGATCTTGCAAGGGCACTATCGGGAGCGGATCTCGTAGTCGAGGCAATTGCGGAAAAGGCAGAGATCAAAAAGCAATTATTCAGGGAACTTGACCGGTTGGCGCCGCCCGAGGCAATTTTGGCGAGCAACACATCCTTTCTCGATATATACAAATTCGTGGAAACGGGCAGGCCTGACAAGGTCATTATTACCCACTGGTTTGCGCCACCTCACATAATACCTCTGGTGGAGATCGTAAGAGGACCCGAGACATCAGACGAAACAGTGACGGCAATGAAAGAAGTCCTGAACGGTATTGGCAAGGAAACCATTACATTGAATAAGTTTTTGCCCGGCTTTATTGTAAACCGTCTCCAGTCTGCCATATCCATGGAGGTCTATTACCTTTTAGACAATGGATACGCCTCCGCAGAGGAAATCGACAAGGTTGCCAAGGCAAGTTTCGGCCTCCGTACGCCCATTCTCGGTCTCGTGCAACGACTTGACTTCAACGGCCTTGACCTCGTGCAACGCAACCTTGAAAACAAATCATATGACCGGCCGCCATGGCCCGGCCACTCGAAATCGCTTGATGACCTGGTGTCCGCCGACAAGCTCGGCATTAAGAGTGGTCAGGGATTTTACGACTACCGGGATAAGAGTATGGAAGAAACGCTAAGGCTCCGTGACCTTAAATTACTGCGCCTGAAAAGGTTTCTTGATGAACTTGAAGAATTTGATTGATGCATTGTAGAGGGCTTTTACTCGGGACATCGAAAGGGTAAAATTTTTATCAAAGGAGAGTCCACATTCGCGGCTCACCGGAGGCTTGCAGGGATTCAGGAGTAGATAATTTTTGACGGGAACGTTTCCCACAATGTCATGATCCCTGCGGGAACTATAGTGTCTTGGTGTGAATTTTTAACATATTGAAAACACTTTATTATTGGTGAGAACAAAATGAGATTACAACCTATTGTGAGAAAGGATAAACAATGAGCAAGGAAAAACTGGTGATTACAGTAGCGGTTACAGGAGGCATGGGGGATAGAAAAAGCAACCCGAATCTTCCGGTCACACCCAGAGAAATTGCAGACAGTGCGTTGGAGGCCCATAAGGCGGGCGCTGCCGTGGTGCATGTTCATGTGCGGGATCCGGAGACGTCACTCCCGTCCAGTAATATCAAACTCTACCAGGAGGTGATGGAGCGCATTCGGGACAACTCGGACATGATGATCAACCTGACGACAGGATGGGGAGCCCGCTTTATTCCAGACGGCAAGGATCCCATCGGTATGGCGCCGGGCTCCACCCTGTGCCACCCTGAGAAGCGCATTGAACACGTGCTTCATTTGAAGCCGGAGATCTGTTCCCTGGATGTGGGTAGTATGGACTTCGGTCCCCATGTGTTTGTAAATTATCTGCCCTATACGGAGTTTATGGCCCAGAAGATCCAGGATGCCGGGGTCAAGCCGGAACTGGAAGTCTTTGACATGGGGCATATCGAAATAGCAAAACATCTTATCAACACAGGAAGGGTCAAACGGCCTCCCCTGGTCCAGCTCTGTATGGGCGTCAAGTGGGGCATGACATCCACTACGGAAAACATGGTCACGATGAAAAACGCTTTGCCTGAGGATGCCATCTGGGCGGCCTTCGGTGTTGGACCGACGGGATACCCCTCGGTGACCCAATCGATACTTCTCGGCGGCAACGTGCGTGTCGGCATGGAGGACAACTTCTATCTGGAAAAGGGCGTGCCCGCCAAAAGCAATCGAGAACTCGTCGAAAAGGCTGTTGCTATTATGCGGTTGCTTGGAAAGGAACCGGCAACGGTTCAGGAAGCCAGGAAGCTCCTGCATCTATGATGTTGCGGGTTGCTCGTGAGAACAATTTATAACCACTGGAAATAATGGATCAATCAAGGATCGCATCCCGCACTGCACCCCAGTCAAGCAGGTAACCCTGAGCCAAGTCACGGTATTCCATGACCTGGCTTTTCCGCCATTTCCTGGAAAACCGCAGCTCCTTCGCCATGATTTTAGCCACCTCCGGAACCCCGGTCCCCGAACCCATGACCCTGCTCCTCATCGGCTCGGGCCTGATCGGACTCGCGAGGGTCAGGA
Organism: uncultured Syntrophaceae bacterium; assembly: GCA_964571315.1. Classification (GTDB taxonomy): domain Bacteria; phylum Desulfobacterota; class Syntrophia; order Syntrophales; family UBA2210; genus UBA6078. The sequence goes on along the minus strand of CAZNBR010000025.1, from coordinate 2,366 downwards.
GAAAGGTTGCACCCAGAGGTCGCAGCTGATACGCACAGCTCTCCGCGCTCGGCTGGTCCGGAACCTGGGCGGTCCTGACCGGCTACGAGGGGATCTTCTGCGGCGCCTCGGCCATCTACTGCGCCATGGCACAGGTCCAGGGAAACAGAACGAATGTCTTGAGCAGGCGACGACCGGTAACCTTGCGGACGACTATATCACTGGTCACTATACCACCTCTCGTTGTGTAATGATCGAAGCGATATCAGTCTTCTGTACGAGGGACCGTAACGGCTCCGGGCGGTGCTCCGCAGCGACTGGGACATCGCTCAATAAAACCCCCTCTCTCGTACCGGAGAAACAGAGGGACACCGTCCTGATCCCTCATGCTGAATCAGCGGCCGTATTGGAAAGACAGGTACGCGAATCCCCGAGACCTTTCGGTTCCGAAGATTCGCACTCATACCCTTATCCACAGCGGTCTCAACACCCACGCCCGGCCCGTCAGGCCTCTATCGCGGGCATGACCGTTTTCTCTTAGAACGCAAAATGGGTCGCCTGACCCGCCACCACGATCCAGGCTATCAGCATCGCATTGATGAATGCGCCCACATACACATGCCCCGTCTTTCGATAGAAGTAAGTCGAGACCAGCGCGACAATCGTAAAGATCGGAACGTACTGGAACAATACGATCGAATAGAGGGGCGCCCATCGGGTCGTCACCGCCAGGGAGCCGCCGGCAAAAAGAGGCCCGTACTGGTAGGCGAAGAAGAGGAGATACCCGCCGGTCATGAGGATCACGTTCAACACCATCTCTCTCCAGCCCGCCAGATCGCTGCCGTTCTTCCGACCGCAGCGCAGCTGACCGTGGAAAACCATCCCGGCAATCAGGAAATACACGGCAAAGGGGATAACGTAGTTCAGCGACACGGCGAAATGGAACTCATCCAGCGGCTTGATGGCAAAGACCCAGAGACGATAGTCCGTCAGAAACAGCCAGTCCGAGATCACGAGCGTAAGATGGGCGAAGAAAACCACGATAAAGGCCAGCAGGACAGACTTGCCGGCCCTCCCTCACTTCACGCCCGCACCCCTCCAGGTCAGGCCATAATTGACCATAGTGGCCCCCTTTTTTCTGTTGTCCATAAAATGCCACAACAACAGAAGAATCAGGGAGATCACACCTACGGCAAGGGCCCAGAGCATAATAACGTTCGTTATCTGCTGGGGCCAGACAGAACTGGGTTTCAAGATCCCTTTGTCAATGTAATTCCATGCCTGCACATAGAGGAATACCGGAAGCAGGAGCGTTATTGCCACCGCGACCCACCAGCCCCAGCCTGAGATTGCTTTTCGTTCTGCCGGGGCCTCATTCAACTCCTTAAAAAAGGCGGTCCCCAGGAGATAGTTCCCCAGCGGGAAGAGCATGAGGATCATGCCGATCATGGCGATGAAGGTGCCGATCTCCTTCCAGTACCAGGTCTGGTCGGAGGGCGGTATGTCCTTGCCGCCTTTCAGGGTTGCCTGCATCCATTCAACGGCGTTTCCGATGGCTTCGGTAGAAAAATGGACGCGGGGATGAATCGTCTTCGGTTGGTAGAGTTTCCTGGCAGTGCCTTCCTCAATGGAACCGTAAAGCTTGCCCACTTCCACCGTTTCAGTGGTGCCGAAGAACGTTTTCAGTTTGTCCGTCTTCACGATATCCCCAGGAACCGGGATCCCCCACATCAGCTGGGAAAATTCATCATACGTGCTGTATATAAGCCCCACGTTGCGCGGGAAGGTGGGTGTTCCGTTCGGAGCGCCATAGGTTCCGGGGGAGGAGCTGGCCACAACGATGGACTTATACCCCTGCGGGTTCATCGCGGCTGCTATGATGGATGCCCATCCACCCATGGAATGCCCTTCAATACCGATATTGTCTTTATCGACGATATCCAGCGAACGCAGGTACGGAAGTGAGTCCGCCCCGCCAAAGGCGTTGGCAAAGGCCGGGGGATCGGAATATCCGTGCCCGGACTGATCGGGCGCCAGGACGACATACCCGCGGCGCGCGAATTCAATGGCGAAACCATCCTGCGTCTCGCGCGAGTTGATGTAGCCGTGGGTGGCTACAATTCCCGGAGCGGGATTCTTCGTGTTCACCCCTTTCGGGACATAGAGCAGGGCGCTGACGAGTTTGCCGTCATGACCCATAAACCGTAAATCCCGAACCGTGATGTCTCCGCCGCCGGTCTGAACCATGTGGGCCAGAAATCCGCCTCCCACGATCAGGACCAGGGCGATAACCATAAGACCATTAAACAGTTTTGAATTCGGTTTCGCACTCACCAGTTGCCTCATAAATAAATGTTACCGAAGGGGGAGAGATTTTAGGTAACGTT
>CAZNBR010000024.1:0-18160 GCA_964571315.1 uncultured Syntrophaceae bacterium | reverse complement strand
CGATGTCTATCGACTGATTGATCGTCACCATCATTCCCAGCGAGACAAGCTTGCTGATCAATTCACCGGCCTTGATCCCCATTTTCCTGGCGAGGTCACTTATCTTTATGGCCTCTTCTATCTTTATCCTTCTCTTGATCGCCTTGGGGGTCGTAATCTCGGTCGCCTTTATCCGGGTGGCGGTGATAACCTTCTCTTCCTTCCAGCTCCTGCGCTCCTCCTCGGATTTCCCTCTTCTGGTCCGTTTTCCCTTCTTATCGAACTGCTGTTTGAGGAAGGTCTTCTTTTTCCGGACTTCCTCCCCTATATGCACCTCAACCGGCTTCTTCATCTTATGTGATGGTCTCGGCGGTGCTTTTTCCTCTCTTTCGACCGCAGGTTTGGTCTCCTGAGGCGGCACGATCACCTCTCCCCGCGGGGGCGCAACCTTCTCCACCGGGGGCACAACTTTCTCCACCGGGGGCACAATCTTCGGTTCTTTCCTTACGGCCGCCCGGACGATTGTTGCTGAAGTCCTGCGCAGCTTTTTCTCCGGCACTACTCTCTTTTCTTTTTTCTCAGCTTCCCTTTCTTGTTCCGTATCTTCAGTTGGCGCAGCCTCCCGAGCCGCCGTCTCTTCTATTGCCCCTTCCATCTCCGGTTGAGGTTCAGCAGGGGTCTCCTCGATCTCGGAGATGGGCTGCCGTACTGCCCTCCTTCTGATGACCGTCCTCTTGACCCTTTCTTCTACGATCGCGTCCTTCTCGCCCAGGGCAAACTCCCTCCGCACCCTTTGGACATCGGCCTCTTCAAGGGAACTGGAATGAGCACTGACGGCTATTCCGAGTTTCTCCAGTCGCGTGATAAGATCTTTGTTTTCTATGCCAAGCTCTTTGGCCAACTCGTAGACTCTTATTTTGGACATTATGCGAACTCCTGATTGCCTTGGCGGCAGCATACGGGCAGTTTTTACATATCTTCAGACAGGCTCTCGCCGCTTTCGCTATTGATAATCTTCTTTGCCTCTTCGACCCAGGCGGCTGCCTTTTTCTCGCTGATTCCCTTTATGGAACTGAGCGCCTCAGGTTCCGCCGAAGCCACCATTGCGACGCCCTTAAATCCTTCACCATAGAGAAGATCGGCCGTACGTTCACCGATGCCGGCTATCTTCATGAGAGATTCGGACCCTTCCTTTTCCGCTTCCGCCACACCTGTTTCGTTTTTGACATCAATCTTCCAGCCGGTAAGCCTGGCGGCCAATCTGACATTCTGACCGGCCCTCCCAATCGCCAGGGAAAGCTGGTCATCCGGTACGATAACCTCCATGGTCCGGGCATCTTCATCCATGTATACCCTGTCCACCTTGGCCGGTGACAGGGCATTGCATACATACCTCACCGGATCATCGGAACAAGGAACAATGTCTATCTTTTCTCCTCTGAGCTCCTGCACAACACCCTGCACCCGTGATCCTCTCATGCCGACGCACGCTCCGACCGGGTCAATGTCTCTGTCCTGCGACCGGACGGAGATCTTGGTCCTGTTCCCCGGCTCTCTCGCTATATTGACAATCTCTATCAACCCTTCGGATATTTCGGGAACTTCCATTTCAAAGAGGGCCCTGACAAGGCCGGGGTGTGTTCTGGACAACAGTATCTGAGGACCCTTGGATATCCTCTTGACGTCGTATATATATGCCCGTATCCGCTCCCCTCGCCGGAACGATTCCCTCTTTATCTGTTCGGGAGGAAGGATAATCCCCTCCGACATGCCGAGGCTGACAATGATGCTCCCCCCCTCGAATCTCTGCACAAAACCATTGACAAGCTCGCCTTTTCTGTCTTTGTATTCCTCGTAGACATTGTCGCGCTCGGCATCCTTGACCTTCTGAATGATGATCTGCTTGGCCGTCTGAACGGCAATCCTCCCGAAGGTGTCCGTCTCTATCTTTATCCCGAGGCTGTCCCCCAGTTCCGCATCTTCATCCAGGGTCTCACGCGCCTCTTGCAGGGATATCTGTGTGTCGGGATTCAGGACATGCTCGACCACTGTCTTAAACAGGAAGGTTTCCATCTCTCCCGCTTCCTCGTTGTAATTCACCTCAAGATCCAGGTCCAGGCCCAGTTTCTTCCGTGCGGCGGTCAAAACGGCTGTTTCCAACGCATCGACGATTATTTCCTTGTCTATGCCCTTTTCCTTTCCCATCTGTTCGATGAGACGTTTAAGATCTGGCGACATGTTACCGGTCCTCCGAGCTCAAATTGACGGCTTCGTCAAAAATTCACCTTTCCCGATGCATCGGGATCATGCTGCCATCCAATCCCGACCTTCTGAAAAGTGTCAAAATTCATATTCAAGATTTGCTTTTACCACCATACTGCGCGGTATGGAATACACCTTTCCTCCCACATCTATGACAAGGCGCTTTTCTCCCTCGTTCTCCACGAATTCAACCAGCCTGCCCTTGAAACTCCTCTTCCCTTCTACCTTTTCGGCAACGCGAATCCTGACCGCGTGTCCTTTGTACCGTACAAAATCCCGGTCCCTCACAAGGGGACGGTCAAGGCCGGGCGATGATATCTCCAGATCGTAAGGGCCGGGAGGGGTCTCATGAATATCGAGGATATCTCCGACCTCACCGCTTATCATGGCGCAATCCTCGAGGGTCACACCCCCTTCTCTGTCGATATAAATCCTGACCATCCAGCTGGTTGGCCCCCTGAGGCATTCGACGTCAACCACCTCCATCCGTTCAGATTCAACAACCGGTTCAACCAGCCCCAGTATCTTCTCACGGTATGTTCGACCCGCCTCGATCATGGTTCCCCTCAAAAAATAAAAAAAGCGGGCAGAGCCCACTTCTTAGAGATTTCTAACATAACAAAGCTTCTTTTGCAACCGAAAAGATTGGAGCGGGCGATGGGATTCGAACCCACGACATTCAGCTTGGGAAGCTGACATTCTACCCCTGAATTACGCCCGCTCAAGAATTCTACACGCCGTGATTTAGGCGACCTAGCGCCTTTTGTCAAGCGTTTTCTGTTCCTGCTTTGCGAAGCCGTATCGTTATCGATCTTCCGTGTGCCTCAAGGCCTTCAATCTCGGCAAATCTGACCGCCTTGGGACCATAGGCTTCAAGGGCCTCATCGGAAAAGGAAATGACGCTCATCCTCTTGATAAAATCATAGACTCCGAGGGGTGAAGAGAACCTCGCCGTCCCCCCCGTGGGGAGGATATGATTCGGGCCGGCGATATAATCCCCCAGGACCTCCGGAGTATGGGGGCCCAGGAATACCGCCCCCGCATTCGTTATCCTGCCCAGGAGGGCCTTGGGGTCCTCCACAACCAGTTCAAGATGCTCCGGTGCGAGGCGGTTCGCGATATCTATCGCCTCATCGATATCGGTGGTTACAATCGCCGCGCCATACTGCTCCAGGGCCTGTGCGGCTACCGGGCTTTCCAGTTCCCGAACCTGCCTCCGGGCCTCGGCGGCAACCATCACGGCACACTCCCTGTCAGGGGTCAGAAGAATAGCGCCGGCCATCGGGTCATGTTCCGCCTGTGACAACAGATCTGCGGCTATCACGTCCGGCTGTGCCATGCCGTCAGTGATAATGACGATCTCACTGGGGCCCGCTATCATGTCTATTCCCACCCTGCCATAGACCATCCTCTTTGCGGTGGCCACATAGATATTGCCGGGACCGACGATCTTGTCCACCCTCGGGATGGACTGTGTTCCACAGGCAAGGGCGGCTATGGCCTGGGCGCCTCCTATCCTGAAGATCCGGTCCACACCGGACAGTCTCGCGGCAACAAGGATCAGGGGATGTATCTGCCCCCCCTTTGCGGGAGAGACAAGGATAATCTCTCCGACACCCGCGATCCTGGCAGGAACCGCGGCCATCAGCACGGTGGATGGATAGGTCGCCCGGCCACCCGGCGCGTAGACGCCAACACGACTGAGGGGGCGTATCACCTGCCCGAGTTCTATCCCCTCATCATCGTCATAGGACCACGATTCCGCACGCTGCCGTTCGTGGAACGCCCCTATCCTCGCCGCAGAGAGCTTGAGGATTTCCACATCGCCGGGATCGACCGCGCTGAATGCCGCCTCTATCTCGTCCGGAGAGACCTCGACCGTCCGCGCGTCCAGCAGCATGCCGTCAAATTTTTCCGTGTATTCAAAGAGGGCATCGTCCCCCCTCGTCTCAACGTCATCCAGGATCCCGGCCACGACATCCTCCACGTCCTTCGGGACGCGGTTTCTCCTGTCGAAGATGCGGTCGAGCTCCCCGGCGAACGAACTTTCCTGTGTGCTTATAACCCTCACGATTCCCCCTTCACCCTCCTGATATCGGCCCCAAGAGAAGACATCTTCTCTTCGATATGTTCATACCCCCGGTCCAGGTGATAGATTCTGGAGATCTCGGTTGTGCCTTCGGCCACCAGACCGGCGAGGATGAGCGAGGCAGAGGCTCTCAGGTCCGTCGCCATCACCGGGGCACCGCGGAGACAGGAAACACCCCTCACAATGGCACTGCTGCCGTCGACGGTTATGTCCGCCCCCATTCGTATCAGCTCATTCACATGCATGAATCTGTTTTCAAAGACGGTCTCTTTGATGATGCTGCTCCCCCCGCCCAGAGACATTAGTACCATCATCTGCGCCTGAAGATCCGTGGGAAAACCGGGATAGGGGAGTGTCTGGACGTCCACGCTGGTTATGCCCCGGTCGCTCACGACCCGAAGCCCCCCCTCTATGGGGGTAATCTTTACGCCCGCCTCTTTCAATTTCGCTATGACCGTGTCGAGGTGGTCCGGTCGACACCCCAGGACATTGACCTCCCCACCGGCGAGCCCCGTTGCAACCATATAGGTCCCCGCCTCAATCCGGTCGGGGATGATATCAGCTTCAACCGGTCGGAGGGCATCCACCCCTTCGATCTCTATGACATCGGTCCCCGCGCCCCTGATCTTCGCCCCCATGCCGGTCAGGACATCGGCAAGATTGACAACCTCCGGCTCACTGGCCGCATTTTCAAGGACCGTCGTCCCCTCGGCCAGCGTGGCGGCCATCAGTATGTTCTCGGTGCCGGTTACCGTCGATATGTCAAAATATATGGTAGCGCCCCTGAGCCGGGGGGCGCTGGCCTCCACGTATCCGTCACAAAGATCTATCTCGGCCCCCATGGCCCGCAGTGCCTTCAGGTGCAGATTCACCGGCCTGGCGCCTATGGCACATCCCCCGGGAAGCGAAACACGCGCCTTTCCCGTTCGTGCAACGAGAGGCCCGAGAACGAGGATAGAGGCCCTCATCGTCCTGACGAGATCGTAGGGGGCCTCATGGCTCGTGATCTTTCCCGCATCGATCCTGAGCGTCTCACACCCGTCTACCTCGGCCCCGAAACCGGCCAGGAGTCTCTTGATCGTTCTGACATCGGCAAGATCGGGGACGTTATGGAAGGTATTCCACCCATCGGTCAGGAGTGAAGACACGAGAACGGGAAGTGCCGCGTTCTTGGCGCCGCTGATGCGGACATCACCGTGCAGCCTTCTGCCACCCTGTATGATAATTTTATCCACCTGATCATCTCCTCATGTGCGCCAGGACGACTCTCTCTATCCCGGCATAATCGCGGTGAAAGACGATATCACAGTAATCGCTCTCGCGCAGTATTTTCTCGAGGGCACCCTTCTGCCCCGCCCCCAGTTCCATGGCAAGCCACCCTTCCTCCACCAGGAATGGCCGTGCGCCCTGTATGAGTCTCCGGTGGAATTCCGTGCCATCCGGGCCGGCAACAAGGGCCCGGCGGGGTTCGTACTCCCGTACCCCCAGGGCAAGCAGGTTGAATTCCTCCTCGGAAAGGTAGGGTGGATTCGAAATGATTATATCATATGTTCCCCTGACGGGCTCGAACAGATCCCCGCACAGGAATGAAATCCTTTTCCCCACGGTATTGTTCAGGGCGTTTCTCCGGGCAACCGCAAGGGCCTCCGGGGAACAATCGGTGGCCGTGATGGAGACCTGTTCCCGTTCAGAGGCAAGCGCAACGCTGATCGCCCCGCTTCCCGTCCCGATCTCAAGTATCCGGGCCTTCTCATCCCGTTCGAAGAGTTTCAGCACCTCCTCGACCAGGATTTCCGTGTCGGGTCTCGGTATCAGCACATCCGGGGTGACCTCAAAGGTGAGCGACCAGAACTCCTTCTCCCCGGTGATATAGGCGATCGGCTCCCACTTCATCCTCCTGGCGACCAGTGAACGGAAGTGTTCTACCTGTGCGGAGGAAAGTTCTTTCTCCGGATGCGCATAGAGAAATTGACGGTCCCTGCCGATACAGTGTGCAAGGAGAACCTGTGCGTCCAGCCCGGGCGTGGGGAGCCCTCCAGTATCAAACCTGTTCTCTGCCTCCTCCAGGAGTTGTGAACAGTTCATCACATACCTCCCCTCCAATCTCTGCGTCAATGAGGCCTCCGGGATTCGCGTATGAGTTCGTAGGCCGCTTTGATATCCCTGGTTTTTTCAGTGGCAAATTTCATCATCTCATCGGGGAGACCTTTGGAAACGAGCTTGTCGGGGTGATACTGTGTCATGAGACGGCGATATGATTTTTTTACGTCATCGTCGGGGGCCTCTTCCGAAAGCCCCAATACGCCATAGGCGTCATTAAGGCGGGTGCTATCCGCTCCCCCATACGCCTGATCGAATCCCGTAGAACCCCCTGCTTTTTGTCCGGCCTGCATCATCCTTACAATACGCTCGAACTGTGTCCTGGGATACCCTATGCGTTCACAGACATAATAGAGGATACGGAGCTCCGAATCATGAATTTCCCCGTCGGCCATGGCCGTTCCCAGGAGAATCTCAAGGAACATCCGTGTGAGAGTGCTCCTTCCATGGCACTCCCGTCTGAACTGTTCAAGGATATCGTCAAGCGGAAAATCAGGACGTTTGCCCTCATCGAACAGATTGATGGCCGTCTGCTGCTGCTCCCCGGTGAGCTGCATATGCATCATAATCTTACGCACCGCTGCTATTTCCTCATCGGAAACTCTTCCATCCGCCTTTGCGAGATGGCCCATTACGGAGAAGGTCGCCGTAAAAAAGGCCATCTGTAACCGTTCATTATTTCCAGTCCCGAAATGTCCGCCGCCGTTGCCAACTGTCCTGGCCTTGTCAAAACCATGTCCCACGGCGGCACCCAGGATTGCACCAAGGGGACCACCTAAGAAAAATCCCACCGAGCCCCCTATAAATTTTCCCCACCAACTCATCTCAATATTCCTTTCCGTTACAGCATACGATGGCACACGAACCCTGCCGCCGGGGCAGGTGTTGGGCAGATCATTCTGTCAGCCGCACAGTCCCGGCCTCTTTTTCCCTCGTTTATCACGGTGGATTCCCGTATAACCCGAAACGGCAAAAAGCACTACCTGACCTTCGTTTTATGCCCATCGGGGATTTTTGTATCTCAAAAAGCCTTCCATTGCAATATACGAAAACCTCCCCGATCTTCATTGTCCGGACCGGCCTTGCTTCCAAAGGCAATTGGAGCGGTGCTGGTGTAGCGGAATCCCCGCTTGCAGCAGGATTATCGGATGTGTTACGGTTAACCCGATTCAACTGCAGGGCTTTTTCTGTCCGGATTTTTCACAAATCTCACAAGGAGGCATTGTATGTATACCTTTGAACTTTCGGAAGAAAAAAAACAATACCGTGAACTTGCAAGAAAATTTGCAGAGACGGACATCCGGCCGCTGAATGACAAATTTGACGACGACTGGGATACACACACATACATGTCACAGGTACTCAAAAAGGCAGCCAGCCTCGGATTCATGGGTCTGCCCATTGCTGCCGAATACGGCGGTTCCGGCGCCGATGGCATGACCGTCATGGCCGTCCTCGAAGAACTGGCAGCCGTAAACGGGGGCGTTGCCTGTGTGATCGGTGATACCTGGTTTGCCCAAACTCCTATTGTAATCGCGGCGAACGAAGAACAGCGGAAGCGGTTTCTCAGACCCCTCGCCTCCCGCACAGAGCCTAATCTCGGATGTATCTGCATGACCGAACCGGCATCGGGAGCGGATATCGAAGATCCCCGGATGCGTCTTCGAACGGTCAAGACGATCGCCACCAAAGATGCCGGCAACTACGTCATCAACGGTGTCAAGATGTGGCCGAGCAACGCCGGGATCGCCTCTCACTATGTGGTCATCGCCACGACGAACCCCAAAGAAGAGGAGAAGGGGTCCTGCATCTTCGTGGTTGAGGACGGAACGCCGGGTCTCTCCTTTGGAAAGATCGAACGGAAGATGGGCATGCCGGAGGATCAGAACAGAGAAGTGGTTTTTGACAATGTCCGCGTTCCAAAAGACAATCTACTGGGCGGTATCGGTGACGGGCAGCGGATACTTCAGACAACCGTTGCCTACAACCGGCTCGGTGCGGGAATGATCTCCGTCGGCATGGCGCGGGGCGCCTTCGAATATGCCCTGCAGTACTGCAAGTCACGGATCGTGGGAGGAAAACCGTTAGTCAGACACAGCCTGATATCGGCACGGTTTGCCGATATGGCAACCAAGATCGATGCGGCCCGTCTCCTGGTCTACCGCGCGTCCTGGTCGCTCAGAAAGCGCGATCCCCATCGGGCGCGCCACTCCGATATGGCCAAGGTGTACGCAACGGATATGGCCATGGAGGTCACATCGCACTGTGTTCAGATGATGGGATCCTACGGGTATTCCCGGGAGTATCCCGTCGAAAAATACATGCGGGACGCCAAGATCGTGCAGATCTATCTTGGCCCGAATGAACTGGTCCAGCAGCTTATCGGCGAGAGCCTGTAAAGGACAAAAAGGGGGGGATTCCTCAGGAATCCCCCTCCGGTAAAGAAACGGAACCGATACGATCAGATAGTGAATGATTCTTCGAGCATCTCCACAGGAGTCTTGTCACCCAGCTTGATCGCCTTGAATCGCGCTTCCACAGTCGTCAGAACATTCGCTGCGAAATATTTCGCCGAAGCGGCCTTGCCCAGATAGAAGGCAACCTCCGCATTATTCTTCCCAAGTTCACGTTGTGCTTCAGGTGTATCCACACCCGCTTCCTTAAACAGGGCATCCAGTTTTTCAGAGGCGATGGCGGCGGCATCCATCAGCCTCCAGCCGATAACGACATCGCCCATGATCATCAGGAAAGGCCGGGTGTTGATAAGGGGAGCGATAAATTCACCGCCCTTGAGCCAGGTCATGAACTGCATGAGCATACCGCCGAACGCGGCCGAGGCCTCTCCCAGATACCCGGCAGATTCCTTCAGCCCTTCGACGGTCTTGCACTTCTCGACAGAGGCACCTATCTCGGTGAGCAGATCCATCGCATTCTGCCCCTTGCGCTGACCCAGCTTGCGGAACACCAGGTCGAGGGACTGGATGGCGTTTGTCCCCTCGTAGATGGGGGCGATCTTGCAATCACGCATGTACTGCTCGATGGGGTATTCCTGGCAGTAGCCGTAGCCGCCGTAGACGTCCATGGCCAGTGAGCAGATATCCACGCCCTTGTCGGAGCAGTAGGCCTTGATGACCGGCGTTATCAGCTCCACAAAACCATCCCACTTCGTCCGTTCCTCTTCCGTTTCGGCAATCTCCGACATGTCGATGCAGTACCCGATCCAGTAATTCATCGACCGCATCCCCTCGACGTGGGACTTCATCCAGAGGAGCGAGCGCCGGATATCGGGGTGCCTGATGATCGGGACACCCTCCGGTGACTGTGAGGTGAGGTCGCGGCTCTGGACGCGTTCCTTCGCGTACGCGATGGCGTGCTCCAGGGCAGCCGTAGCGTGGTCGAGCCCCTGCATCCCCGTTCCCAGTCGGGCCTCGTTCATCATTTTGAACATGATCTTCATCCCTTCCCGCTCATTGCCGAGAAGCTCGCCGATGCACTTGCCGTTTTCGCCGAAGTTCAGGGTCGCCGTGGCCGAACCCTTTATTCCCATCTTGTGCTCGATGTTCCCCGTGATGACGTCGTTCGGCTCCCCGAGGCTCCCGTCGTCGTTGACGCGAACCTTGGGGACGATGAAGATCGAGATGCCCTTCGTCCCCGGGGGATCCCCCTCGATCCTCGCCAGGACGGGATGGATGATATTCTCCGTCAGGTCGTGATCGCCCGAGGAAATAAAGCACTTGGTCCCCGTGATGCTATAGGTGCCGTCGGGAAGCCGCTTGGCCGTGGCCCGCGAGGCTCCGACGTCGCTCCCCGCTCCGGGCTCGGTCAGGCACATGGTCCCGCCCCAGAGACCCTCACACATCTTGTAGAGGTATTTGTTCTTCAGCTCCTCCGTGCCGTATTCCATGATCAGGCCGGCCGCACCCAGCGTCAGCCCCACATACATCATGAAGGAATAGTTGGCCGAACCGAACATCTCGCTGTTGGCGGTGGCAAGAACCTTGGGCATCCCCTGCCCGCCCACTTCGCCCGGGAACATGGGACAGAACCAGCCCGCCTCGCGGAGATTCTTGAAGGGCTTATGGTAGCACTTCGGCGCGTATGCCTTTCCATCCTTGAAGACCGCCGGGTCCTCCTTGTCCGCGATCTCGTAGGTGGGCAGAATCTCTTCCAGCGCGAACTTCTCCGCTTCTGTCAGGACCATATCGACCATATCCATCGAGTAGTCGGCATACTTCTCATACTGAAAGAGGTTTTCAATGCCGATCTGCTCGTACAGAACAAACCGCTGATCACGCGTGTTCACAAGTGAATTACTCATAACATCCTCCCCATAATTTTTTATTACCTGTCGTTTACATTCTCAGCCCTGTGGGACGGGATTGTCGGGCAATTCCCCCGAAAGGCATCTTCTACTTGTCTGCTTTCTGCCACAGCGACGCGTTGGCATTCCCGAAACCGCCGCAGAGCATGGCTACACCGTACTTGGCATCCGTGAAATCTGTTTTCATGATATCGTTCAGCGTTACGATGATCCGGAGACCGGATTCTCCGAGGGGATGCCCGAGGGCCAGGGCGCCGCCCCAGACATTCACATTGTCGAAGGGGGCGTTCTCGGCGATTCCGAGATCACGGACAACCGCCAGGGACTGGCTCCCGAAGGCCTCGTTCAGCTCCCAGACGCCGATATCCTTTACCGTCAGACCGGTCCGGTCAAGCAGCTTCCGGGCGGCGGCAATGGGTCCGATCCCCATGACGGTGGGATCACAGCCGGCCATGACGCCATGGACATATTTCAGGTGGTAATCGAGCCCCAACTCATCGGCCTTGTCCCGGCTCATGAGAAGGAGTGCGGCGGCGCCCGCGGTCAGGGGTGACGATACGGCGGCCGTCACAACCCCGTTTTCCTTGAAGGGCGATTTCATGGTCGCCATCTGTTCCATGGAGACATTGTCCCGGATCCACTGATCACGATCGACCATAAACTTTGTTCCGTCCTCCTCTTCCCCTTCGATGGGAACGATCTCTTGTGCAAATTTCCCTGCATCGCGGGCCTCGGCAGCCTTTTTGTTGCTCCAGTAGGCCATGTTTTCCATGTCCACGCGGTCCACCTTCCAGAGTTCGGCGACCTTCTCGGCGGTGGCTCCCATGGGAATGTCTTCAAACTTGTACCGGTCAAGCAACTTCGGGGAAATATCCAAGGAGAACATCATGGGGACCTTCTGCATATCCTCGACCCCCGATGCGATGTAGATGTCGCCCTCGCCGCACATGATCGCCCGGGCCGCATGCTCCGTCGCGGCCATACCCGAGCAGCACTGCTGACCCACTCCGTTTGCCGCTACCGACTCGGGAAATCCTCCGATCAGCCAGGCGATCCTGGCGATATCGTTCTGCATCCCCGCCTGGTTTGCCGTCCCGCAGAACACCGCTTCCACATCCTCGGGTTTGACCTTGGGATTTCTTTCGAAAAGGGCCTCATAGACCTTGACCAGTAAATCTTCAGGCCTTACATTTCTGAACCAGCCTTTGTCCTTGTGGGCCCGGGCATTCGCGCTCCTTACACCATCAATGACCACACATTCTTTCATATTTCCACCCCCTTCGAATATTTTTTGTAGCAGAGAGGGGGATGAGGGGGTCACCCCTCATCCCTTTGAGTTCCATTGTTACCGGCATTGCGCCGGTTGATCCGGCGCCCTCCGTGTCACACGCTCGTACCTATACCGCAAAAGATTCTTCGGCGATCTCGACGGCAAGTGCCTCATTTTCTTTGATGATCTCGCATCTGATTTTGACGGTGGGGAGAATCTCGGCGGCAAAGAACCTCGCCGACATCACCTTGCCTTTGTAGAAGGGAATGTCCGCATCGCCGGCATCCAGGGAAGCCAGCTTCTCGAGGGCAATGCCTGCGCCCTGGACGAGGAGCCACCCGCAGACCACATCACCCATAATCGCCAGAAAAGGCTCGACGTTCTGGATCGGGACGGCTGCCTTACCCGCCTTGAAGAATTCGATAAACGTGAGGGGCAGTTCCGCCATGGCGCCGCAGGCCTCTTCCAGCTTCGCCGCGGAGGCCTTCAGTTCCGGAACCTTTTTGGCTTTTTCCACCGTTGCGGCGATATCGCCGAGCAGGTTCATGACGTTCATCCCCTTGTTCATCCCCAACTTCCTCCCGACCAGGTCCATCGCCTGGATCTGGTTCGTCCCCTCGTAGATCTGGGTGATCTTGCAGTCCCTGAGGTACTGCTCGACGGGATATTCCTGGCAGTAGCCGTACCCCCCGTAGACATCCATCGCCTTGGTGCAGATCTCCACCCCCCTGTCGGTTGAAAAGGCCTTGCAGACCGGGGTCAGGAGTTCCACAAACCCGTGATACCTGCTTCGCTCCTCATCGGAATCCGATGCCTCGGCCATATCGAGACAGAATCCCGTGAAATAGTTCAGGGCCCTGATCCCCTCGAGGTAGGCCTTCATCCACAGCAGCATCCGTCTCACCGGGGGATGGTTGATGATGGTCACCGCATCCGCATCCTTCCCGGCGAGGGCGGATTTACTCTGGATTCTCTCCTTCGCGTACTGGACGGCATGCTCATAGGCGGCGGACGCGATACTCTGGCCCTGGAGACCAACATCGAGCCGGGATTCATTCATCATCTGAAACATGATCTTCATGCCGGACTGTTCCTCACCGAGGAGCTCGCCGATACAGTTGCCGTTCTCGCCAAAGTTCAAGGTCGCCGTGGCCGACGCCTTTATCCCCATCTTGTGCTCGATGTTCCCCGTGGTGACGTCGTTCGGCTCTCCGAGGCTTCCGTCGTCGTTGACGCGAATCTTGGGAACGATGAAGATTGAGATACCCTTCGTTCCCGCGGGATCCCCCTCGATCCTCGCCAGGACGGGATGGACGATATTCTCCGTCAGGTCATGGTCGCCCGAGGAGATGAAGCACTTGGTCCCCGTAATGCTGTAGGTGCCGTCGGGGAGTCGCTTGGCTGTGGTCCGCAGGGCACCGACGTCGCTCCCCGCGCCCGGCTCGGTGAGACACATCGTCCCGGCCCACTCGCCGGCATACATCTTGTACAGATACTTGTTCTTCAGTTCTTCGGCCCCGAAGGTATCGATCAGTCCCGCGGCACCGGTGGTAAGGCTGGGGTACATGCTGAAGGCCATGTGGGCGGCGGCAAAGAGTTCCCAACACGCCGAGTGTACCGACAGGGGCATGTTCTGTCCGCCCACTTCAGGGTTCTTTGTCGCGCAGACCCAGCCAGCCTCGCAGAAGGTCTTAAAGGGTTCATGGAAACAGGCGGGGGCGTAGGCCTTTCCGTCCTTGAACTGGGCGCCCTCCTTGTCCCCCTCTTCCAGTGTCGGCGCAATCACCTCGACGGCCATCTTCTCGGCTTCACTGAGGACCATGTCCACGACTTCTCTTGAGTAATCGGCATACTTTTCAAACCCGAAAAGCTTGTCGATACCGATCTGCTCGTACAGCAGAAACTTCTGATCCCTCGTATTCACTAATAAATTACTCATTACCCCCCCCTCTTACTTATTTTTTAACCCTTGTATCATGGGTTTTATCCCTTACCTGCCGCCTTCTCCTTGTTTTTTAGTCCCTCTATCATGGTTTCTATCCCTTCCTTGACATTGGATCGAATTCTCTCCTCCCTCATCGATTCGGTCCCGACAAAGAGGTGCAGCGATATGATCCCGTTAAGGAGTCCCCACAGGGCATTCCTCATCTTTCGAATATCCGCCTTTTTCAATGTCAGGTCTCCCGCCTCGACACCATACTGGAGAATCTTTTCTATGAGTGAAATGGTCCGGTTCATCTCTGCGATAATCTGCCTTCGGGTCTCATTGGACAGGCTGAGATTGTCCGCCTGAAGCATGAAGTTCATCAATATTCTGAACTGCTCACGCTCCTTCAGGAAGATATCGATATATGCATTGGCAAAATCGAGCAGTACATCCGTCGAATTTTTTCCCTCCTGAAATATCTGAGAGATCTTTTCATGGAAGCTTTCTATGTCATTCAAGAGGATCTGCGCGTATATCTCCTCCTTGCTGCTGAAATAGAGGTAGATAGCCCCCTTGCTGAGTTCGGCTTTTTCCGCAATACTTGCGACAGTCACAAACTTAAACCCGTTTTCAACAAACAGCCTCTTGGCAGCCTTGAGGATGACGTGTCTTCTCTGTTCTTTTTCTCTTTCCCTGCGTCTTTCGGGTCCCGGCATTGTCGCTTCCTTTACTGTAACTATCAGAAAATTAGTCACTTATTCCCCATCACGGCGAAGAAACGGATAAAGGTCATATTATGACCAAGGGTCATACGTCTCTTAAGCAAGATACGGCACAATGTCAAGAAAAAAATCGATTCTGAATTTAATTGACAGGCACCTTCAACCTCTCTATAAAGGGCAGCTTTGCATAATACCGTCTGTTTCCGTGCACGCAGGGTTTTTCGTGGCACAAAATACGAAACCATTTGATATTAAAGAAACTATTATCCTTGGTTCTCATTCAGAACCGTTCGAAAATAAAATGGGAGGGCTTGGATGACAACGCCGACGCAACAGAAGATTCGAGACAAAAAGAGAACACCCGGGCAGATTGCAGAGATGATGAAGCGGGGAGAGTGGGTTACCAACGGCAGTGTGGGGGGAGACTCCACGGCATGTATGGAGGCCCTAGCAGGGAGGCTCGGCGATGGTCCTTCCGATCTTAAGGACATCGAGATCTGGAATTACGGCAAGTTTTATCCGCAGCCTCGCTTTCAGGAGGTCGATCCCCTCCAGGAATATCACTGTTTCCACGAATATTTTTTCTTCCCTTGGAACCGGCAGGCACGGGACGCCCACGGTGTGACCAGCTGGGCGCAGTGGGGCTGGACCATCGGCAGTTGGTGGCACCACTACCGTTTTGCCGACGGTGATCCGGCCAGGCGCGGTATCGACTGGTGGTTCAATGCCGCCACGCCGGTCGACGGCAACGGCTTCTTCAACTGGTCCTACGGCACCAACAACTGCAAGATCTTCCGGGAGTCGGCCAAAAAGCTCGTCGTCGAGGCCCGTGAGGACTATCCATGGGCCGAGGGGGGGCGGTTCAATACCATCCATATCGATGACGTGGACTACTGGGTCGAGGTGGACTGTGAGAAGTACGCCTGGCCTCAGATCGATGAGAAGGGCATGGTTCCGACCCCCCAGGAGCAGCAGATTGCCCGGCATATCCTCTCCATCATGGATGACCGGGATGTCCTGCAGCTCGGCATCGGGTCCCTCCCCTCGGCCTGCGTGGCGGCAATGGCGGACGCCGGCCTGAAGGACCTGGGCGCCCATACCGAGATGCTCAACTACGGCCTGATCAAAATGATCGAATCGGGGCAGGTGACGAACCGTTACAAGAATCTGGACCAGGGGAGGAGTGTCTGGACCTTCGCCTTTCCTGTCGATACGAAGTGGTACCACGACACGATCCACCGTAACCAGCACCTGGCGGTCTACGATGTGGACTACACCAACAATCTCCACATTCTCACCCGGATCGACAACATGATCGCCATCAATAGCTGTATCGCCGTCGATCTTCTGGGACAGCAGAGCGCCGGCTTTTACAAGAAGCGGCCCATTTCCAGCACCGGCGGCTACTTCCAGTTCATGTGTTTCTGCTCGCAGTCGAGAGGCGGACGGGGGGTTGCCTGCATGACAGCGAGGAACAAGCAGGGGCAATCGCGGATCGTCCCCTTCCTCCCCGAAGGATCATCCGTTGACCTGCCGGCTCAGTTTGCCCACTACGTCTGCACGGAATACGGCATCGTCAACCTCAGGGGGTTGAACGGCTACGAACGCACGTCGACGCTGATCTCCATCGCCCATCCCGATGATCGGGAGTGGCTGGAGAGGGAGGCCCATGCCCACGGCCTTCTGGCTCCTCACTTCCCCGTTTCGATGATGCCCCAGGAGGGCGGCGCCAAGAGGTATCCGTCCTACCGCGACAGGAGAAGCTACAAGGTCCCGTCCAACAGCGCCATCTGGGGGTACGACTGGGACCCCATCCAGTCCGGCAAATAGACAGGGCGACAGCAGAAACCAGCTGCTGTGTCCGGTCTTGTGTCTCCTGAAATATCTGTGGTATAGGCCTTCCAGTTGACGGAAAAGAGGAGGGAACTGTGGCCTTGCAGGCAAAGATAGCGACGATGTTCAATCCCCGATCGGTAGCGATTATCGGGGCATCACGAACCATCGGCAAGTGGGGATTTACCTACACGCTCCACCTGCTCAGAGGCGGCTACCGGGGGGCCATATATCCGATCAATCCTGCCGGTGGAGAGATGATGGGCCTCAGGGTCTATCGGAGCCTAAGCGAGATACCCGGCCCTGTCGATCTTGCCTTCATCCTCCTTCCCCCCGAAAAGGTTGCCGGCGCAATCACCGAATGCGGGGGTCTCGGCATCCCCGCCTGTGTGGTCATCACCGCCGGGTTTGCCGAGCTCGGGAAACAGGGAAGAGCGCTCGAAGAGGATATCGTCTCGGCTGCCCGGAAATCGAATGTCGCCATGATAGGTCCCAACTGTGCCGGGATCATCAGCACGGAGCCTGCGAGCCTGTACTGCATGATGCAGCCCGTCTTTCCTCCATCAGGCCATATCGCCGTCGTATCGCAGAGCGGCAACATCGCCGGCTCGATACAGTTCATGCTCTGGAAGCAGACCATCGGCGTCAGCCGCTGCGTCAGCGTGGGCAATCAGGCCCTCGTGAAGACCGAGGATATCCTGGAATACCTGATCGACGATGACCTCAGCCGGGTCGTTGTCGCCTACATCGAGGGTGTCGATGACGGAAACCGGTTCATGGAGGTGGCCAGGCGGCTGACCAGAAAGAAACCGCTTATCGTCATCAAGGGGGGGACATCGGACCGGGGCGGCAGGGCAGCGAGATCGCATACCGGCGCCATCGCCGGGTCCGACACCGTATTCGATGCCATGTGCCGGCAGTGCGGGATCATCCGCGTCGCCGATGTGGAGGATCTCATCGATACGGCGGTGGCATTCCTCTCCCAGCCGATCCCCCGGGGAAACCGCGTGGGGATCGTGGCGAATGGAGGAGGGTGGGCCGTCCTCACCGCCGACGCCTGTACCGAGGCGGGGCTGAACGTGGCACCTCTGTCCGAGGAGACGCTACGCCGCCTTGATGAGCGGCTGCCGGCCTGGTGGAACCGGCAAAACCCCGTCGACATGGTGGCCGGGATGAGCCGGGGGGCCTTTTTCAAGGCGGTTGAGATCATGGCCCAGTGCGATGAGATCGACGGTATAATTACCCTCGGATTCGGATACGGACAGGCGAACGTGGCGGCCATTGAATCGGCCCCCGATAGAGATACTCCCGATTACGTCTCCTACATCGAGGCGACCCGCCACTCCGATCTTCGAGGGATGCAGTTCCTGCTGGACACAATCGCCACCTATCAGAAACCGGTCCTCCTCGCCTCGGAATACATCGTCGGGGCCGAACGGGACGAAAATGAGGCGGTCATGGAGCTGCGCCGGAAGAATGTCCTCATCTATCCGTCGTCACGCCGCCCCGCGCAGGTCATGGCGCGTCTGGTCCGCTACGGGAGGTACCGCCAGAAAACAGCCTCCTGATATCCGGGAAGAGGGTGAGGACGGGGGGCGCATCCCCCCCAGTTGCCTCATAAATAAATGTTACCGAAGGGGGAGAGATTTTAGGTAAC
>CAZNBR010000023.1:0-18165 GCA_964571315.1 uncultured Syntrophaceae bacterium | reverse complement strand
TGGCAATAATATCAATATGGATGTTTGAAATTCTCAGTTAATTTGGACAGCAGTGGCAAAGGATAAAAGCCCTCTTATCAAAAATGCATCTCTCCTTGTCGCAACATCCAGCGAACCTTTCCTTGAATTCCTTAAGACAATAAAGGCAGGTAATCAGATTGAAGAAACCGTCAAGCTCCCGCCCATTCAAGACTGGCTGAATCTCTACCGGAATCATAGAAAGGTATACCATGGAGTGACAGGGTTCTTTCGTCAACTGAATGATGATACGGCAACAGTGATGAACTTGTATGAAGAACTGCTCTCCGGTCTCAATATCCTGAGACAGGTCACCCCTTCAGAATTGAATAACATGCTTAGTGAACTCACCACCGAAGATCAAAAGGAATTGTTTGATTCCGTAAAAATCAGATTGGAAGAATTTAATGATCTTCTTTTAAACGATTCAATCAACAATGGAAACGAAATCAAAAAGCTGAGCAAGGCTGAAAAAAGGAAATTAAAAAAATCACACTCTAGACCTGAAATGATTTTCTTTGTTCGTGTATGGGTTCCCTGCTTTCTTCTCTATGGCGAATATCCCCCCTATCTTCTCAGGAAGGCACGTCGAGGAGATGATGACGCACTTGAAAAGCTTCTGAGACTTGATAAATCCTTGATCTATGACAAGAAGATACAAGCGATCTTCCACCTGGAAACTGTTGCAAAGAAACGGGCAAGGATGACCCTAATAACAAAAGCTCTCCAGAATACCCCTAAAGCAAAGCTTGATATTCAGAAGATAAAGTATCTATTTGCTGGCTTTTTATCCCTTATATCAATTGGCATAGGTCAAAGACTTGCCGCCGCCGAGATACACCGGCTTTTTGATGCGGTGGCCCGTGATATGGACAAGGGATATGCTGACTCTGACCTTATAGTCTCACCTGAGACATTTGAAAAAGCGATTCAAAGGGCAAGAACCTTTTGGCAAACAATCCCCCTACCGGACAAAAAATAATTCAATTCCTGTCCGGTTGTCCTGATTCTATCCATGCTAATTCCTTTTCCCATGAGCGGAAAGGAAACCCACAAAGACATCAATCAAGCAATACCAGGCCATCAAGTTGTTGGTTATAGTGATCCCCTGCCCTCTGCCGGGCCGGTGGAGAGCCCCTATGAGGGCAGGCAGGCAGCAGAATCAGGGGATGTTAACGGGTCAATAGATTGTTGTGTCTGCTCATCAAAGACAGATCATTCCCCTTCTGATGATACCGGAACCGACATGGCGTTGTATGTAACACGCCATGCGCTAAACCCAGAACTAGCAGAATTTAAGATTATTAAATGCGGTATAGATACCCTTGATGTCGGCTTGTATGTTGATTGGGACGATGATTGGGAAGAAAAGATTTATCTCTATGACGGGAGAAAAGCCCTCGCCTTCGGGACAGACGGAATCCTTATAAAAGATGAACATGTACGTGAACATTTGTTTCTTCCTGGCGGTAAGGCTCCGAATTATCGTTATCATCTTCAGTTCCCAGAATATCATCTCTTTATCGGAATTTCACAAAAGCCCAATAATAATACGCCGAATGTCTACGTTTCAATAAATTCAGAAACCATATGGAGCGTTGGCATAATCGAAGCAGTCAAGCTTATCTACTGGGATCTCCACTCAATGGGGTGTGAGTTCAAGGGCCTCAAGCCAAGCCGCTGTGATATCTGCATCGATATCCATGTCCCGGGAGGTCTCAGTCTTGATTTTATAGAATCTTTCAAGGTCTCACGGAGTAGAAAAACAAGTTTTTACATGAACTGTGATGAACTGGAAACGTTCTATGCCGGAGCAAGAAACGCACCGATACTGCTCAGAATTTATGACAAAGGAATTGAGGTCAAGAAAAAGGCAACTGAACAGCGTTGGCTTGATATATGGGGCATTGAGGATTCAACTGATATATGGCGCTTTGAATTTGAAGTCAAAAGAGTTGCCCTTAAACAGTTTAAGATTGACTCATTTCTTGATCTGGAAAACAAGATTGCCGATCTATTGCGATACTTGACCGAAGAATGGTTTTCTTTGCGGTATCCAGACAACGAGAAGGCAGAACGCCGGACTATTCATCCCTTATGGGTTGAAGTCCAGAAATGCTGTGAACAGTTGGGGCAACTGTCGGGAGCTAAGAGGGAATATCCGAATAACCACGCAAGGCATTTGGATTTTTACATAAACCGCATAGCCGGACTTGCTACCTCTATCGCTGCACTTGAGGATAAATATGATGAAGGAACAGTCGCCAGCAGAATTTGCCATGATCTGTTGTTAAACCTTAAAAACAGGGACTTTTCAGAAGAAGTAAAGAAAAAGCAGATCAAGCTTGGTGTCAGTCACATTGATTGGAAGGCTTTAAATGAAGGAATCAATGAAAGAATAAATAGGGGGAAGGCTTGAATTGAACCCCTTATTAGTACATAATCACTCTCAAACTACAGGGGGTGAACTGTGTATGGTCGGCGGAATCTATTCTGATCAGAAGTGTCCTGTATGTGGCAGTAAATTCATTGATAACCACAAAGACGGGCTTCTCTGTCCTAAGCACAAAGAAATCCGGGCCAGTTCTCTATCTGTTCGATTCAAGAAAACCCATCAACGTTTCAAGAATTATGATGAAGCTGACCAGTTCTTGTCGTTTCTCCGCTCTGAATATCGGAGGGGAAAATATGATGAGAGGGATTACCAGAAAGACGATCCCCTCAGTGTTGCAAATCTCACTCAGGAATGGCTTGAGAAAAAAGAAGGCAAGGTAAAGTTTAGAACACTCCAAAACTTCAAGGGGTATGCACACCACTGGAATTCCTTCTTCGGTAATAAGAACATCAAAGACATTGATTATGCTCATATTGAGGATTTCCTAGATTCTCTGACTCTTTCCAATAAAACAAAACACAACATAAACGCCGCACTTCATAACTTCTTTGTGTGGGTCTGGAAACGGAATAAAAAGATATTCAGCATATCTGACTTTCCTGAATTCCCAACTGTCCAGTTTGTTTTGGGAAGAAGAAAGATCGTTTCAAAAGAGGTGCAAACAACCATTGTTGAGGAAATCAAGCGTATCTGTAAAAACCCGAAAGTGTACCTTGGCATAAAATGGCTCTGCACATACGGCAATGTTCGCCCCGGTGAACTATTAAAGCTTGAAGAAGGAAATATTGATATCGACATAGGCCGGATATGGTTTTGGGATACGAAGGAAAACAACTGGAAATGGGTGACACTGCTTGATGAAGATGTTGAGCTCTTAAAAACGTTTCCGCTCGCCCTCCCCTCACTTCATTTTTTCAGACATACTTCAATGAGCGGCGTTCATGAAGGAAGGCCCTTCGGTCAGAAACAATTTTATAACTGGTGGAAAAAGGCATGTGAAAACTTAGGGGTTGAAGGTGTTGATCTTTACGGAGGGACTCGCCATAGTTCTGCTACTGCCCTTAATAGAAGATTCAGTCCCGAAGAAATCAAAAAACACTGGACTAAGCACACCACAAGCAAGGCTTTTGACAGATATCTAACCCCTGATGAAGCGGTATCGAAAGAACTGTATATTGAAGCTTTACCAAACCAGACTGCTGGTAAAGAACTGGTAAAGAATTTAGGGGGTAGTGTTTCAGGTAAGTTGTTGAAATTAAAGAATTAAAATGGTCGGGGCGGCAGGATTTGAACCTGCGACATCCTGCTCCCAAAGCAGGCGCGCTACCAGGCTGCGCTACGCCCCGACTGGAAACCTATCAGATTGTCTGCCGTTCCAGCAGGCTTTTTTTGAGTTTAGCAAAGGCTAGTCCTCGGTGGCTGATCATGTTTTTTGTACCGGGATCAAGCTCGGCGACCGTCATGCCGTACCCCGGTACGATAAATACTGGATCGTAGCCGAAGCCTTCGTTTCCGGAGGGTTCCCGGCTTATGGTTCCCCTCAATTCCCCTTCAAAAGTCTCGAATGTGCCGTCCGTCCGGTATAAAACCAGCACACATCTGAAGGCTGCCCCCCTTTGCTCCCCGGGAACGCCATCCATCTCCTCCAGGAGCTTAAGGATGTTTTTCCCGTCCGTCGCTCCCACCCCCGAGTATCTGGCCGAATGGATACCGGGCGCCCCTTCCAGACAATCTACCTCCAGTCCCGAATCGTCGGCGATAACGGTCCTGCCGGTATATTCTGAGATAATACGGGCCTTCTTCAGCGCATTTTCAAGAAACGTATGGCCATCCTCCCTGATGGAGGGGGCATCGGGATAGTCCTGCAGCGACAGGAGGTCAACATTCATTCCCGTAAGCAACGCCTTAAGTTCTCTTATTTTCCCCTTGTTTTTTGAGGCGAAAACAATTTTGTTATTCTCAATCTCAGTCATAACATCTCAATTGCGGGGCAATACCGGAACAACGCTGGCACTCACAACTCTCCGAGGATCTCTTTCTGTCTTTTTGTAAGGCTGGAGATCCCCGTTGCCGCGACATCGATCATCCTGTTCAGCAGATCCCGGCTGAAGGGCTCTGCCTCGGCGGTTCCCTGAATCTCCACAATCCCCCCACTCCCGGTCATGACAAAATTCATGTCCACATCGGCGGTTGAATCCTCTGCGTAATCGAGATCAAGGAATATCTCGCCATCAACAATCCCGACGCTGATCGCGGATATGAAATCCTTTACGGGGGATACCTCTATCACGCCCTCTTCTCTCAGCCGGCGCGCGGCATCTGCCAGTGCTATAAATCCTCCGGTTATGGACGCGGTCCGCGTGCCGCCATCGGCCTGAATCACATCGCAGTCAATAAAGATTGTCCGTTCACCGAAGGCGCGCATATCGGCCACCGCCCGAAGCGAACGTCCTATCAACCGCTGGATCTCGTGTGTTCTCCCCTTGATCTTGCCGCTCGATGACTCGCGTGTATTTCTCGTGGATGTGGAGCTGGGAAGCATGGCATATTCCGCCGTCAGCCACCCTTTCCCCGAATTTTTCAAAAAGGGGGGGACCCTGTCTTCCAGTGAAGCGGTGCATATCACGCGTGTATTGCCCATCTCTATGAGCACCGACCCCTTCGCGCTCGGCAGAAAATCCCTGGTTATCGTTATCCGCCGCATTTCATCCCATCTGCGGTTATTCGACCGTATCATGATGCCCTGCCGGTCAAAAAGTATTCTTTTACGCTTCTGATCAACGCACCGGCAACTGCCTTCTGAATCTCAGTATCCTTCAGTCTTTTTCGGTCTTCAATATTCGTGGAAAAACCTACCTCCAGCAGAATGGCAGGCACCGTCATAGACTGGAGGATACGTACCGGCGCGTCCCTCAGACCCCTTCCCTGCCGTGGGAACACCCTGCCCATCTCTTTCTGAACTATCTGGGCAAGCAGGACACTGTTGTTCAGACGTCTGGTTTGCTCCATATCCTTCAGTATCTCTCCGGAGTTGTCCTTTTGAGCGGATGGAATCGTGGCACCGAGGTAGTAGATCTCATACCCCTCTGCCTTCTGTCCGAAACCGGCGTTGACATGGAGACTGATAAAGAGCTCTTCGTCCGATCCTTCAAGAATTTTTTTTCGCTGGGCCAGAGAGACATCGCTGTCATCCGACCGCGTGAGCCGGACCTTTATATCTCCCGTATTAGATAGATTCTGCTTCACAAGCCTCGCGATGGCGAGGGTTACATCCTTTTCGGTGAGAGTTCGAGACAGTTTTACCCCGGCGTCTTTGCCCCCGTGGGCCGGATCTATCACCAGCACATGTCCCGCCGCGGCCGCTGACAGGGGGAAGACCAGCCATATCAGCACGATCGGCGCCAATATCATGTTTTTTAATCCTGTAATCATCATTGTACCCTCATATTCTCACTCACAAGACTCACTGCGCGAATCTAGTACAGCAATTTAGTGCCTTATGTCAATAGTCTCACCCATTCTGTTTTTCCCCTTGCTGTGAAAGGGTTCTTTCATTCTTTCAACAGATGAAACACTCTTCAATTTATTGAGCTCAGAAACAACCAGGTTAAGCTGTTTGAGATCTTTTATGTCCAATTGAAAATTGCAGATCGCATAATTGCCCGGCGTTGCATCGACATTGACATACGTCGCATTTATTCCCAAAGAATATATGACATTGCTCAATTCCGACAAAAGCCCCTTCTTGTCTGTGCAGGTTACCCTGATACCGACGGAAAAGGTCTGTTTTTGATCCACATTCCACTGCGCCGCAATGATTCTCTCGGGATCCATCTCCCGTATCCGGGGGCAGTTGGAAAGATGGACGGTTATGCCTCTCCCCCGCGTTACGCAGCCGACGATATCATCTCCGGGAAGAGGGCTGCAGCATTTGGCGAACCGTACCATAACGTTATCAATTCCCGTTATGGATATACCCACGTCGGAAGGAACCTTTTTGAACCTGTCTTTGACCCTCTCGAGAATTCCCCTTTTCTCTTCTTCCTCCCCCTCTTCATGCAACAGCTTATGGGCCACATGCCGTGCCGATAACTTTCCGTAACCGATAAGGGCTAATATGTCATTCACTGTGAACAGAGAATATTCCTCCAATAGGGCGCTGAATTCGTTGGCCTTGACCATCTGGCTGAACTTCAGATGGTGCCTCTTGAGTTCTTTTTCAAGGATATCCCTCCCGAGAGCGATACTCTTTTCGCGCTCCTCTGTCTTGATCCACTGTTTTATCTTGGATATGGCCCTTGATGTGACCGCATATTTCAACCAGTCTTTGCTTGGATAATGACCGGCCTGGGTCATAACCTCCACGGTATCACCGTTCTGGAGCTTGTATTTCAGGGGAACGATGGTTCGGTTAACCTTGGCCCCTATGCATTGGGTCCCCACATCGGTATGGATGCTGTAAGCAAAATCGATCGGAGTGGCACCTTTGGGAAAGGACTTTACGTCTCCCTGCGGTGTAAATACGTAAACCTCGTCCGGGTAGAGGGCCAGCTTCAGGTTCTTCATGAATTCCCGGGCGTCCTTGTGCTCACTCTGCATATCGAGCAATTCTCTGAGCTTGTTGATCTGGTCTTCGTCCTCTGTGGAAAAGGCCTTCCCCTCCTTGTATCTCCAGTGGGCAGCGATCCCTTTTTCCGCCCATTCGTCCATTTCCTTCGTTCGTATCTGTATTTCAACCCGCTCCCCATACGGGCCGATTACCGTCGTATGCAGGGAGCGGTAGTTGTTTGCCTTGGGCATCGCTATATAGTCCTTGAAGCGCCCGGGAACGGGTTTCCAGAGGGCGTGGATGATACTGAGCACCTCGTAGCACTTTCTCTCCTCGTCAGAATCAAGGATTATCCTGAATGCGGTGAGATCGTACACCTCATCAAAATTGATACGCTGTTCATGCATCTTCTTGAAAATACTGTAGAAGTGTTTGGCCCTCCCCCTGACGTCTCCCTTCAGGCCGAAATTTTCCACCTGCTTGTGAATGATGTTCCGCACTTCTTCTACGTACCGGTTGCGCTCTTCTGCTTTTTTATTGACCCGCTCCATGAGTTCATAATATCCATACGGATGGATATATTTCAGTGACAGATCTTCCAGTTCATCCTTTATCCAGTTTATACCCAGACGGGCGGCCAGCGGAGCGTATACTTCGAGGGTTTCCTGCGCTATGAATGCCTGCCTGTCTGTCGGTTGAAAATCAAGCGTACGCATGTTGTGAAGCCGATCAGTCAGTTTCACCAGCAGTATCCGGATATCGGAGGACATGGCCAGTATCATCTTTCTAAAGTTCTCCGCTTGGCGTTCCATCTGATCTCCAAAGGTGATCTTGCTTATCTTGGTCAGACCATCGACGAGAAAGGCAACATCCTTGCCGAAAGCCTCTTCTATCTGCTCAAGGGTAGCGAGGGTGTCTTCGACGGTATCATGGAGTAGACAGGTAATCAGTGTGGCGGCATCAAGACCCATTTTCACCAGCATCCCCGCCACTTCAAGGGGATGTATCAGATAGGGTTCTCCCGACAGGCGAAGCTGTCCATGATGGACGGATGCTGAAAATATGTAGGCCTTCTCTATCATTTCAAGGTCCTTCCGGGAGAGATATTTCTGGCCTTCTTCCAATATGTCGGTTATCCGTATCATGCTTCGAGTCTCGATTTTCGGGTATCGATTTCAAGGTTTCGAGTTTGAAACTTCGGGTTTTAAAACGAAGTATTTCTGAACTTTTGAACCTTAAACCGTGAATAATCCCTGATTTATATATCGCCTATGATGCTAGTTATAAAGTCGCTGACCGTCTCAATCGGTATTTTTTCAACCTCTCCGGATTTCCGGAATTTTACCTCCACCGTCCCCTCTGCAAGACCCCGCGAGCCTATCGTTACCCTGAGTGGTATGCCTATCAGGTCGGCATCCTTGAATTTGACACCCGCCCGTTCGTCCCTGTCGTCCAGTAAGACCTCTATCCCCTCCGCGACAAGCCGTTCGTACATCTCTTCCGCGGCCTTGGAGATCTGTTCATCGTTTATATTCACCGGGGTGATGATCACCTGGAAGGGCGCAATCGACAGGGGCCATATAATACCGTCTTCGTCATGGCTCTGCTCGATGCACGCGGCGGCTGTCCTCCCGATACCGATTCCATAACACCCCATTATCATGTGTTTCTCTTTTCCGTCCCTGTCGAGGAAGGTGGCGTTCATCGCCTTGCTGTACTTTACACCGAGTTTGAATACGTGCCCCACCTCGATGCCTCTGACAATTTTGATCTCTTCCCCGCAGCGCGGACACAGATTCCCTTCCCGGATGATCCTCAGATCGGCGTACTCGGTTATCTCGAAATCCCGTGTGCTGTTGCAGTTTTTTATGTGGTAATCTTCCCGGTTGCCCCCCACAACAAAATTCTTCATACCGAAGCAAGAATAGTCAGCGATAATCCGGCACTTGATTCCGATTGGCCCGGCAAACCCCCGGGGAGAGCCCGTTACCTCCAGGATGGTGTCATCCATCGCGAGTTCAAGCGAGTCACACGCAAGGTAATTCCTCAGTTTTATCTCGTTTATCTCCTCATCGCCCATCACCAGCGCGGCCACAGGTTTCTCATCACACATGAATATCATCGTCTTTACGATATCACGGGGCGCCACACCGAGAAACGCGCAGACCTCTTCGATGGTCCTCACATCGGGGGTATGGACCTCCTCCAACGGCAGATATTGCACGTCTTGGTCTGCCCTTTCTTTCGGTCGGGGGCACTCGGCCTTTTCGAGGTTTGCGGCATACGTACATGAGGTGCAGTGGACCATCGCGTCCTCCCCCGAATCGGCGGTGACCATGAATTCATGGGAAAAACTTCCCCCTATATTGCCGCTGTCCGCCTCCACCGGCCTGAAGTGAAGTCCACACCTCGTGAATATCCGGTTATAGGCATCGAACATCTTCCGGTAGCTTTCCTCCACCCCCTCTTCAGTGGCGTCGAAGCTGTAGGCATCC
Organism: uncultured Syntrophaceae bacterium; assembly: GCA_964571315.1. Classification (GTDB taxonomy): domain Bacteria; phylum Desulfobacterota; class Syntrophia; order Syntrophales; family UBA2210; genus UBA6078. The sequence continues at coordinate 8,708 of CAZNBR010000023.1, read as the reverse complement.
TTCATACCGAACTCTCTGGACCTCATGATACCAAACCGCGGCCGTATCTCATCACGGAACTTCGTCTGGATCTGATAGAGATTCCGGGGAAGCTGGCGGTATGTCTGTATCTCATCGCGCACCAGCGCGGTTATCACCTCTTCGTGCGTCGGCCCGATGCAGTAGTCCCGGTTGTGTCGGTCTTTGACCCTGAGCAGCTCTTTTCCGTACATATTCCAACGCCCCGATTCCATCCAGAGTTCGGCCGGCTGCACGGCAGGCAGAAAGACCTCCTGGGCACCCGCCCGGTTCATCTCTTCGCGCACGATGTTTTCCACCTTCCTGATCACGCGGTACCCCAGGGGCAGATATGAATATATTCCTCCTGCCAGTTTTCGTATCATTCCCGCCCGCAGCATAAGTTGGTGGCTCAGGATCTCCGCATCGGAAGGGGTTTCCTTCGTGGTCGGCAGAAACATCTCTGAATAACGCATTATTCCTCCTCAATTCGTATGAAAATTTGACAGGATTAACAGGACGTTCAGGATTAAAAACGATCTTGTCAATCCGCATTCAATCTTCTTTTTACTCCTTACTCCCTACTCCCTACTCCTCACCCCTCTTCCCTATCATGGCATAAACTTCACCCATCAAGGCATCCGCAAACTCCTCTTCTCGTATCTTCCGTATGACCTCGCCTTTCTTGAAAAGAAGCCCCGTGTGACGTCCCGCTGCGATGCCGATATCTGCCTCAGCAGCCTCTCCCGGCCCGTTGACGACACACCCCATAAGCGCAATCTTAAAGTAATCCTTAATGCCTGAAAGCCTGCCTTCCATCTCTTCAACCAGCCGGAACAGGTCTATCTCGCACCGTCCGCAGGTTGGGCAGGAGACGATATCGGGACCCACTCTCCGGATGTCCAGGGCTCTCAGTATGCCATACGCGACGCCGACCTCTGCGACGGGATCGCCCGATATGGAAACCCGTATGGTATCACCGATCCCTTCATTCAGGAGAACCCCTATACCGATGGATGACTTGACAGCTGAATTGACAAGACTTCCCGCCTCGGTCACACCGAGGTGCAGGGGGTAATCGGTGGCCTCCGAGAGTGCCCGGTTCGCCTCTATCATGGCGGGGACATTGGACGCCTTTACGGATAGCTTGATGGCGTGAAAATCCATTTCTTCGAAGAATCGGATATTTCTCAGGGCGCTTTCAACAAGTGCGGGAGCCGTCGGGGCGCCATGTCGGGAGAGGATATCCTTCTCGAGTGAACCAGAATTGATCCCTATGCGGATGGACACCCCCCTCTCTTTTGCCTCACGAATGACCTGTCGTATCTTATCTCTTTCGATATTTCCGGGGTTTATACGGATGCAATCGGCGCCGTTTCTGATGGCGCCAAGGGCGAGGCGGTGGTCGAAATGTATATCAGCGACCAAGGGGATTGTTATCCTCCCCTTAATCCCTGCGACTGCCTGGGCTGCCTCCTCATCGGGGACGGCTACCCTGACAATCTCGCATCCCGCGTCGGTCAGTCTCTCAATCTGAGCAATCGTGGCCTCTACGTCTCTCGTGTCGGTGCAGGTCATCGATTGGACGGCAATGGGGGCATCACCTCCTATGGTAACCGGCCCGACCTTGACAGGCTTCGTCTTTTTCCTGGTTTCGCTCATGGTAGTCTCAAGAAAATTTCGGCCCCCGATAACAGGCGCCATTTCTCAGTATTTATAACACGAACACTACCGAAGGGCAATGAGCGAATGGCGGTAACACAGGGAAAATGCGCCTTTTCGGGAGACTGAATCGGGTTGACTTATCCGGCTGGTGAAAATAGAATCGACTGGTAAACAAAGGGGGAAATTGTCGTGCTTGCCCGCTTTTCACTCTACGGTTTTCTGAAAAACCAGCGGTATTATGAGCCGTTCATCATACTCCTCTTTCTCGAAAGGGGGTTTTCCTTCACGCAGATAGGCCTCCTGGTGGCCTTCAGGGAGATCTGTATCAATCTCTTTGAAGTTCCCAGCGGCGCGCTGGCCGACACGTACGGCCGCCGCAGATGCATGATGATCTCCTTTACCTCCTATATCGTTTCATTCGCCCTGTTCGGTTCTGTCAGGATATATGCGCATTTCTTCGCTGCCATGTTCTTCTTCGCCATCGGCGAGGCATTTCGGACCGGTACCCACAAGGCCATGATATTCACCTGGCTCCGGCTCCAGGACCGCCTGGACGAAAAGACTCGTGTCTACGGGTTCACCCGGTCATGGTCTCAACTGGGCTCGGCCTTTTCGGTCATCGTCGCCACCCTCTTTGTCATTGTTACCGAAAGCTATTCCTCCGTTTTCTATCTCTCGATAGCGCCGTACGTGCTTGGCATTGTCAACTTCATGCAGTATCCCCGGCAGTTGGAGGGAAAGATTCAGGGGAAAATCACCCTGCGCGGTGTCTTTGATAATCTGTGGTCCACGCTGAAAATGTCGTTACAGATACGGCACCTGCGCCGCCTGATTATCGAATCGATGGCATTTGAGGGGGTATTCAACGCGGCCAAGGATTATCTTCAACCGGTTATCAGGGGGATGGCCCTGGCTCTCCCCTTGTTTGTCTATATGGAAGATACCCGTCGCAGCGCGATCATTGTCGGACTGGTCTATTTTATCCTCCACCTGTTGTCGGCCTGGGCGAGCCGGAAATCGCACAGAATCACGCACCACGCGGGGGGAGAGGAACAGGGGGCGGATCGGATCTGGAAAATCGCCCTCGTGGTCTATCTTCTCCTGGCATTCATACTGTACCTGAAATGGTATTACCTTGCAATTATCGGGTTTGTACTCCTGTACGTCATGCAGAACCTATGGAGGCCGATACTCATCAGCCGGTTTGACGCATACGCAACCGAGACGCACGGAGCAACGGTCCTTTCCATCGAGAGTCAGGCAAAATCTGCTTCAACGACACTCGTGGCTCCCATCCTCGGCATCACCGTCGACTTCGTAACCACACGCGGGTTCGGAGGGGAGTTCTGGCCGGTCGCCGCCATGGGTGCACTGGTTGCTCTTGCTGTTCTGACCACCAACCGGAGACCTGCATGACGGTGCGAACCCGTGCCCCATCCTCTCTGTCAGCCATATTCCGGAAGGTTCATCTCTTCCGCATTGACGATGCTCGGCACTGCCTTGGGGGGATCCTCCTCCAGGAAGGGCAGGCTGCTGCCCTTCTTCCACGCCGGATATCCCATCAGGATCCCCACAACGTTTCTCGCCGCAAGGATGCCCATTCCCTCTCTCGCCCAGCCTGTTGCCGACCCGAGATGGGGCACCATGACCACATTGTCAAGTGCGCTCAGGCCCGGTTTCAGATCCGGTTCGTCCTCAAAGACATCGAGCCCCACCCGAAATCCAGGGTTATTCCGGCAGTAATCCACAAGGGCCTCCTCATCGATCAACGGCCCCCTACTCGCATTAACCAGGATCGCGTTTTTTTTCATACGTTTCAGACGCTCGGCATTGATCATATGACGCGTGCCCGCATCGAGCACCGGATGCAGGCTCACCAGATCGGCCGTCTGCAGGACTTCATCAACGCTCTCGGTCCGCCTGCATGTCACCGGACGTTCTCCACGTGATTTCAGAAAATCCGCGTAGGCGGCGATATAATCTTCCAGAGGACCGTTTCTGCACAGGTCATAATAGAGGAGGTCCATTTTGTGTCCCTCGACCATCATGCGCGCATAGGCGGCGCCGATGCGTCCCGCACCTATAACGCCGACTGTCTTCCGATAGAGAAGTTCTCCGAGGAAAAGGGTCGGGAGCCAGCCCTTGAATTTCCCTTCGCGTATAAATTTATCAGCCTCCACCACCCGCCGCGCCGCCGCGAATGTCAGAGCTACAGCCATCTCAGCGGTGGTTTCGGTCAAGACGCCGGGGGTGTTCCCCACACAGACACCGTGCCGTGTCGCGGCATCGACGTCTACGTTGTTATGCCCCACGGCATAATTGCTGTACACTCTTCCACCGGCATTCTCGAGGGCCGAAAAAAGCTCCTCCCCCCAGGCCTCCGTCAGCTGTCCGATAGCCCCGGAGCACCTGTCGCCTATTGCCGAGATGATCCCCTCAATACTCGGAATCTCCGGTGAGGTGCGGACATCCACCCTGCATCCGGCCTGTGTGAGGATTTCCAGCCACCTCTTCCCCGGTAACTGTCTGGTGACAATCACGCGCCTGTCACCCCCGGAATTGTACACCTTCCACGTTTGATCCTTCAGCATAAGCCCCCCTTTCACGAAGTTGATTCCCTGCGGATATTGTGGTGCAAAGGGGATGTGAATGTCAACTGCTTGTTTACTATCAAAAATCCAACCCGTCACGAAAGCCCCCGGTTTCAAAAGAAAAAATACCTGTTGGACATATGTTAAAGGTGTGGTAGGATACCAAAATCACACAGGCAGGTTGCGCATCATTTGGAAGCGAAAACCCATCAAGACGTCTCTGTCAGCAAGATAGACTTCCCGGACAACGACAAACTGAAGGTTCTGCTCGGAGAGCAGGACAAGAATCGCAAGGTTGTCGAGAAACTGGGACGGGTGAAGCTCAACGCCAGAGGTTCGACTGTTTCCATATCGGGGGAAGCGCACGACTGTAACCTCGTCAAGAATCTCCTGTCTCAGCTATATGGCATCATCGAGAAAGGCTATCCGCTCTATCCCAATGACGTCGATTATGCGCATCGAATACTTTCAAGGAACAGCTCCGCCGACCTGGAGGCAATATTCCTCGACACCGTTTTCATATCATCAAAAAAGAAGATGATCACGCCGAAGAGCATAGCGCAGAAGTTGTATATCGATTCCATCAGGAAGTTCGATATCGTCTTCGGGATAGGCCCCGCGGGAACCGGTAAGACCTACCTCGCCATGGCCATGGCCGTTGGGGCACTCCTCGAAAAGAGCGTGAGCAGGATAATACTCACGCGGCCCGCAGTAGAGGCCGGAGAGCGACTGGGATTCCTTCCAGGCGACCTGTCTGAAAAGGTCAACCCCTATCTGAGACCGGTATATGACGCCCTCTACGACATGATGGATTTCGAAAGGGCGTCCGCATTGATCAGCAAGGGGATAATCGAAGTGGCCCCCCTCGCGTTTATGAGGGGAAGAACTCTGAATGATTCGTTCGTCATCCTGGACGAGGCACAGAACACCTCCTCGGAACAGATGAAGATGTTCCTCACGAGGCTTGGCTTCGGCTCAAAGGCCGTCATAACCGGTGATGTAACCCAGACAGACCTCCCCCCCAGCAAGGTATCGGGCCTGATAGAGGTAGAGGATCTTTTAAAGGGGATTGAAGATATCCGGTTTGTTTACTTTTCAGACATAGATGTGGTAAGACACCGCCTGGTTCAGGACATTATACGGGCGTACAATCATCTCGGCAGAAAAAAATCGATGGCAGACGATGAATAATCGTCACAAGAAATCTATGGCCATAAAAAAACCCCCTCAAAATGGAACAGCCAACGGAGATGTAGGGATCAGATTGATCGACAGGCTCCTCAGCGAGATTTTTTGCTGGAAGTCCGGTATAGCGGTTTGTGTAGGTCTGACCCTGACCCTTATCCTCTATCCCCAGATCCTTCGTATCGCTCCTCCTGAATATAAAGTGGGCGCAATTATCACAAAGGATATACAGGCGGACCATGGTTTCCTTGTGATTGACAGGGCGGCAACCGAGCAGAAAAAGTCAGCGGCCTTCGCCGCTACACGGACTATCTATGACTTTGACAGTGACATGCCGGCAAAGATTGGCATAGCCCTGTCAAAGGCATTCCTCGCCACAGGAGAGTATATAAAGGGAAATCCCGGTGCGTCTGAAACGGAAAAAACATCCTCCGGGAAGGCGAAAAAGGCATTCGAAGATATCTCCGGGATACCTCTTACCGATGGAGAATACGCCGCGCTTGCCGGGCGCGGGTTTCCTATTGATCTGTGCAACAATATCGTACGGCTTGTTTATTACACGTATGGCACTGGTTTGATTGGCAACAGAGATGTCCTAGACCTTCAACAGGACAAGGGCATAAAGATACGGGAGATACGAAATCAGGAGGAGACGGACCTCGATGACCTGTCATCGATACTGGATGCGGGAAAGATGAGTGGCCTTATCCGTAAAAACGCAGAGGTACTGTTCGAAAACAAAAAGCCCGACGGCATCATACTGTCACTGGCACAAAAGGCTGTACGACCAAATCTCACCTTCGCCAAAAACGCGACGGAAAAAAGAAAGCAGACCGTCTCCGACGAGACAAAGCCGGTATTGTACGAGGTTCAGAAGAATGAAATGATCATCCGGGAAGGAGAGAAAATAACACCGGCAGACCTGGATAAACTAGATGCCTTCTATAAGGGAAATGAGGGGAGCCGGTTTGCAAATGCCTCTGTATTCTCAGGTATATTCCTTACCATAGTGCTCCTGTCCGTTATCTTCTACCGCATGTCCAGCTCGCGGTTCCGCTCGTCAAGGACTGTGCTTACGGATATCCTGTTCATGGGGATAGTGATAATCCTCCAGGTGGTTCTGGTAAAAGTGGGCATATTCATATGCGACTCCGTAGGTCTGACCTATAAACTTATCCCGGCATCCGTCTGTATCTATGCCATACCATTCACCATGGGTACCATGCTCGTTGCAATCCTTATCGGCAGGAACGAAGGCCTGATATTTTCCGTGTTCGCTTCCGTTATGGTGGCCTTTCTGTTTGAAGATAAAACAGCAATATTCATGCTTTCCCTTGTGGGAAGTGTGGTCGCGGCACACTATATCATCCGTTGCGAACGGCGTTCGGCCTTTTTCAAGATCGGACTGGTGGTAGGAGCGGTCAATATGGGAACCATACTGTGCCTTTCCCTGCTCTCCGGCAATCTCTTCGCGATTGAGACGCTCATAAGGCTGGTGATGGGCATCCTGGGAGGCGCCTTATCGGGTTTTATTGTCTCCGGCCTTGTTCCTCTCTTTGAGTCCCTGTTCGGCTATACCACGGACATAAAGCTCCTGGAACTGGCCAACCTGAATCAACCGATATTTCAGGAATTGCTTATGGTGGCCCCCGGGACATATCATCACAGCGTTATCGTGGCATCTCTGGTGGAAGCGGCCGCTGAAGAAATCGGCGCAAATGCGCTGCTGGCGAAGGTAAGTGCCTATTACCACGATGTCGGGAAGATGAAAAAACCCCTCTATTTTATAGAAAATCAGCCAAACTGGAAGAACCGCCACGATGACCTTTCTCCTCAAATGAGCAGTCTCGTTATTATTTCTCATGTCAAGGATGGGTGCGAACTGGCGCGGGAACACAACCTCGGAAAGGCCATAACGGATATTATACGGCAGCACCACGGAACAGGTCTCGTAAGCTATTTTCACGAAAAAGCGAAAAAGGAAAGCAAGGCCTCGGGCCAGTCAATCCTGGAGGGAGATTTTCGGTATCCTGGTCCGAAACCTCAAAAGAAAGAGGCGGGGCTTGTCCTTATCGGGGATATCATAGAGGCATCGTCAAGGACGCTGACAAACCCAACCCCCGCACGGATAAAAAATCTTGTCAACAACAGAATTCAGCAGGTGGTGGAAGAGGGGCAGCTTGACGGATCCGATCTGACCTTTAGCGATCTGAGAAAGATTGCCGAGACCTTTACCAGGATACTCACCGGCATATTTCACCGAAGGATAGAGTATCAACAGCCCTCCCCCAAATGAAACCGTATGAAAATTCTGGTAACCAATAGACAAACCACCGTAAATATAGACCTTCTTCGGGCCAAACGCTCATTAGGCACCATCCTGAAGGCCCTTGGAAAGGAAGGCCGGGAGGTCAGTCTGGTCTTTGTGGATGATGAAGGCATTACGGATATTAACCGGCAGTATCTGGGCAGGAATTACCCTACAAATGTTATCGCATTTTCCATGATTGAGGGGGAATTCGGCAACATCAATCCTTCCGTCCTCGGTGACATCGTCATATCCGCAGAAACGGCACTCCGGGACGCGCAGGGCGGAGACCTTTCAATCGAAGATGAACTTGACTACCTGATGATTCATGGCATTCTCCACCTCCTGGGATACGACCATGAACTGCCGGGAGAAGCCGAAGGGATGGGAAAAAAGGAAAAAGAGATTTTCTTTGTGCTGAAAAAATACCACCTGGAGTAGGAAACGAAAGCTTTAAGTGAAAGATAATCTTTGGTCTCTAACGCTACTTTATTATTATCGTCTGACCGGGTTGAATAAGGGAATTTTTGCGGAGATTATTCAGTGTCAGGAGTCTATTGAGGCCGATCCCGTTTCGCGATGCTATCGTGGATAACGTATCCCCTTTTCTCACGACACAGGTCTTCGGTGATGTGGATGAGGCCGAGGCCTTGTCCCCCGCAGTACCACTACCCTGTATCTTAATAATCTGACCGATGCTGAGGTCATTGCTCCGGAGGCCATTCAACGCCTTTACCTCTGAGATGGTTGTCCCGAAGCGGTTTGCAATGAGCCAGAGGGAGTCCCCCTTCTTTACGCTGTATGTCGCTACAACGCCCCCTTTGAGCGTAAGGGTAGGGGCGTGTGTTTCAGAGTAGATATCATAGCCGCGGGAGGGTATCTTGATCCATTGGCCCGCCCTGATGCCGTGTTTGCTGGTGAGGTGGTTCGCCGCGAGTATCGTATTGACCGAACTTTTGTAT
>CAZNBR010000022.1:0-18319 GCA_964571315.1 uncultured Syntrophaceae bacterium | reverse complement strand
AAACAAACTTGTTATCAATGAAATCTAAACCCGAAAGTTGAGTTAATCTCTATAGAGAGGGAGAGAAGGGGAGCAGGAAATCGGGTGAACAGACGGTTGGATTATCAAGGATACCACCATCCGTCAGGCACATCGCGTGTGCAGATCGAAGAGGCTCAATACGAGCGAATTTCAGTCTGTCGCCTTCGGAATCCTACATCCACTGGGCGAAATGTTTCTCGTACTGGTCTTCCAGGATCTCCTTGTGTTCCAGTTCCTCCCGGGCGAGTCTCGTGAAAAGAGACTCCAGATCCGTCCCGCCGTAGTTTTCCAGGAGGCCATTGTATAGATCGTAGGCGGCTTGCTCCATCTTCATGGCGAACTGCATGACATCCTGGGGATCGCTCTCGGGATCGATGGTCCCGGCAACCATATAGTCGCTGAAACTGATCTCGCTGATGTTCTGCTTTCCTCCGATGGTACCGGCATCGCCACTTGCAAGGGCGTTCTCGATGAGCTCTTTGTGATTCAGCTCCTGTGCGGCAAGCTCCTCGAGGAGTTTTTTCGCGGCCATGCTTTTGACGATGTTCCGAAAGGATGTATACAGCGTATAGGATGCGCTTTCCTTGTCTGCCGCAAACGTCAAGGCATTTTCCAATGATTCGAATTTCATTTGTCTCCCCCCTTAATGAAAATACGTTAGATCTACTGTTAGAGACAATAATATCGTATCAGTCGAAATTTATCAACATAATCAGAAAACGCCGCGCCGGAGGCGCTTTCGGAGTCAGGAACGACATATCTCTTTGAACGGATCTCGAATGAGGGGTGAAAGCGGGGGTTTACCCCGCTTTTTTGTTCTTCTGCTTCGGTAGAGGTTGACATTGCCGGTCCGGCTGTTCTGTAAGGCGGAGAAGGTGATAATCTCTTTATCGGTGTTTCTGTGAATTCTTCCCTCGCTTTCAAGAAATCGCAGGTGGGCGATGGCCTCGCCGGTGGCGAACCACTTTTGTGGGATGGGAAAGAGATCCCAGGTCTCACAGTCGATATCCCAGGTCATGCCGGCGGCTATTTCGTAGGCGTTCATGGTTTCTTTTCCGATCACGTCGATAACTTCATCGGCGCGGTCTTTATGGTGCTTTTTCAGTTCGTCAATCCTCCCCTTGAGATCGGAGAAGAAACTTCTGTGTCCGGGGAGGACGATATCCACCGGCAGATCGTAGACCTTGTCGAGACTGTCCATGTAGTCCTGAAGAGAGTTTACCTGGTAAGACCAGGATTCGATGTGGGGTGTGATGTTAAAAAGAACATGGTCACCCGAGAGGAAGACCTTCTTGTCTGCTTCGTAGAGACAGATGTGTCCCGCTGTATGCCCCGGGGTTGAGATGCATCGAAAATGATAGTCGCCGATTTCGATAACGTCATTGTCGCCGACGAGGGTCATTTCGGGGACCGTCTCCGGGCTGTACTTGAAGCCCGGGTGGTTGTGCAGTGCATTCATGAGCTCGTCGGCGGGGAACCCGTTGATCCCCGCGTAATCGATCATGGACTGCCAGTTGCCTGCATTCTGGTAGACTTGTGCGTCGATCTTGCTGAAGTAGATCGTGCTGGTCTCGGTTGCCAGGCGCGTGACCAACCCGGCGTGGTCGGCATGCATGTGGGTTATCAAGAAATCGGTTCTGGCAAGATCGATGTCCAGGGTACGTATTCCCTCCTGCATTGCTTCGAAACAGACGGTACGGTTAAAACCGGTGTCGATAATCAGGTTCCGGTCGTCGGCCTTGATTACGTAAGAATTGAGTTCTTTCAGTGGATTGTTGGGCAGGGGCACTTCAATTCGGTAGAAACGGTCCATCACCTCGTCGATCATCAATAAGTCTCCTTTTGTTTCCAATGTTTGAGGGAGGCTAGCACGTTCGCCCGAAAGAAACAAGGGATTACCTGACCCACATGCACCCCTCCCGATGATCTCCCGGCCGCGTATATTAAGCAAATCCAAACAGATCCTGTCTTGCGGCGTAATATTCTTGACACGCGGATGGCGCCTCCGTATAGTCAGAAAAAGCCTGTTTAAGCCCTTGCCCAACAGGGAACAGGCGGGGCTCGGTGATTTTTAATCATGACCAGTAAGGGGGTAGTTGTATGAAAAGGTATGGGAATTTTATCGGTGAAGAGAGCAAGCCACTGCTGAAAAGCGTGCGGAATTTCGTGGACAAGGAGATCATGCCGGTCAGGCTCGAACTTGATGAAAGCCGCGAGGCATGTGAAGAAATTATTGGTAAACTGGTTGATCTTGGGATGCAGAAATATGGTCTTTCTCCCAAGTATGGCGGGTTGCCGATCGGCTCGGCGGCCGAATATTGCGCCGTCTGTGAAGAGCTTGCCCGTGGAGACAGCGGCATAGCAACCGAAATGACCTGCCCGGAGTGGCTCTTCGGGCCGGCAATGAGAGCCCGCAACAAGGCGGTGCTTGAAAAATTCATGGCACCCTTTTGTGCCGATAAGCGGCGCACCGCATGCTTCGCGCTTACCGAGCCCGACGGAGGCTGTAATGGAGAAGACGCTACTCAGCACGGAATGACACTGCGCACCACCGCCAAACTCGACGGCGATGAATGGGTGATAAACGGGGCCAAACGGTGGCCCGGAGGCGCGAGTGTCGCCGAGATCTATGGTGTTCTCTGCACGACCGACCCTGCGTTGGGAGAGGACGGCGTTGCCCTCATCTATGTGCCCAACGGACTTCCCGGCCTCTCCTTCGGTGTACCGGAGAATAAGCTGGGTATGCGCTACAGCGATATTAATGCCGATATCTTCTTTGATAACGTTCGTGTTCCGAAGGAGTACCGGGCTTCAGGCCCTGGTGAAGACTGGAAGCTTTTTCGCGCCGCCCTGTCGTGGGGACGCCTCAGCTCCGCCGCCTTTTCCATCGGGAATGCCCAGGCTGTCCTCGAGATCGTCATCGATTATACCAGTAACAGGTTTTACAAGGGAAAATCGGTCAGAGAGCATTCGCTGCAGGCGGCCATGATAGCCGATATGGCCATGGGGATAGAAAGCGCCCGGGCCTATTATCTGAGCGTCGCCTCGATGTTTGACAATCGCAAGGAGTTTGGTGATCCCGGAGAGAGCTACCTGATGGGGAAGGCAACCGGCGCCAAGGTCTATGCCTGTGATGTGACGGAGGCGGTTTGCAATCGCGCCATAGAGCTTATGGGTGCCTACGGCTATATCAAGGAATATCACGTTGAGAAGTATCTGCGGGACAGCAAGATCATTCAGCTGTGGGAGGGTGGCGGCCAACTGGGCCGTATAGAGGTTGCTCAAGGCTATTATCCCATAGCGTAAAAGGATACACGGGAGTAGATACAGATGCAGGTGGTAAGTATCGAGAAGCTGGGGGAGAAGATATACGGGTGCCTGGACGACGGGGTCAGCTACCACATATTTTCAATTGATCCTGAAGAACCTGTTGGCTACGAAGAGAGTTTCTATAAGAGTGATTATCCCGATTATGATCACTTTGTGCTCTCTTACGCACAGATGGATCCCTGTACCTGTTTTCTTGAAACTCCGGTGGCGATAGGCGCCGCCGATAAAGAAGACCTGACCTATGAGTTTATGCTGGGTGTGTGGAAGGGTCTATGGGAAGGGGAGGGGTGATCGGCAGGCACAGGTTCAGCTCTTTCTCCTGGTCGCGCGGAAGTAATCCGAGAGTATTTCGCGGTGGTCGAACATAAGGGGCGTAGGGAGGGTATCTTCCGTAAAGACCCCTACCTGTGCGGCATCATCAGCGGCCGAGGGGGTTCCTGCTGCCCTGGCCATAAAGACCGTGGATATGGTGTGCTGACGCGGATCTCTGTCCGGCCTTGAGTATGTCCGCAGCTGGCCTTCGAGTATCACATCAAGGGAGGTTTCTTCCCGCGCCTCCCTGACGGCGGCATCCTCCAGTGATTCTCCGTAATCGACAAAGCCGCCGGGGATCGCCCACCCGACGGGGTCATTCCTTCTCATTATCAGTACGATGCCCCCTCCCTCGACGGTGATAATGATGTCGACCGTGGGTGTCGGGTTGTGGTAGCATTCCAGCTCTGCCCCGCAGTTAGAACAGATCCTCTTTATTTTTCTGCTCATGGCGATCCCCGGTGATCTGTGATTTTGAAGATATAAATTGAACCACTCCGATGTGTCAAGGACGGATTTTCTTGACATGGAGGGGTTATTTATTTACTGTCCACAGAAACAGGGCCGTTTCCATGCGAAAATAAGGTATCTTTGGAGGGAAGATGATTGGCGTACTGATTATAACTCACGGTAACCTCGGGTATGAGCTGATAAAGGCCGCCGAAATGATAAAGGGTGATACAAGGGGGATTATTCCCATCTCACTGGACGCTAAAACGGGCGTGGAAGATATCAAAAAGGAGATTACATCTGCCATAAAAAGGGCCGATTCGGGGGAAGGCGTGCTCATTATGACCGACCTCTTTGGAGGCACACCCTCAAATATCTCTCTGTCGTTTCTGAAAGAGGAAAAGGTGGAGGTGGTTACCGGTGTGAATCTTCCCATGCTGCTCAAGATATCGGATATACGGGAAGAGAAGAAGAAACTTGCTGAATTTGCCAGCCTCGTGAAGGTGTACGGCAGAAAAAACATCTATCTTGCCAGTGAAATATTAAACAGAAAAGCCGGTGATTGATCTGCGACGCCTCCCATCTCTGAATCCTTCCCTGATAAGAATAGACAACAGGCTGGTCCACGGCCAGATATTGGAGGCTTGGGTTCCCTTTATCGACGCCTCGCACATGGTGGTTGTCAGTGACGAGGTCGTGGGTGACCTGTTCAGGGAAGCGGTCATCAGGATGGCGGTACCCCAGCAGATAGAGATGTACATCTACGGTATCGAAGAATTTTCACGGGGAGGCGCCTACAAGAAATACCTGGGAGAGAGAAGCATAATCCTGTTTGACAGTATTGACGATCTATTGAGGGCCTATCGTCTGGGTTTCAGATTCCAGACCTTGAATATAGGGAATGTGCACACCAATAATGGCGTCTACCATCCGACGCCATCCATATCTCTGAGCGAAGATAACGTGAAGGGGTTGCTGTCGCTTGCTGATTCGGGAGTTAAGATAGAGCTGCGGTGTGTTCCGAGGGACAGGCCCGTTGATTTTCTGAGAGCGGTAAAGGGGTTCGGCAACTCCAAACGTAATTTTCAATAACAGATCCTAACCCCGATAAAGGGGATACGTCCCACTAAAGGGGATAAGTCCCACTAAGGGGGATAAATGCGATAACGAAGTTGCTTTCTACGAGAAAGCAACTTCTATCTTACTAATGCGTTAACACAATAATTTCTAACTTACTAAAGGCGTATCATGTGGTTGAACTCCCTTGAGGTGGCCCTTCTGGGCGGAGCTATCTGTCTGGACAGGGTGTTCCTGCAGGCCATGATATCACGGCCCATTGTCGCCGGGCCCATTATAGGGGTAGTGCTTTCGGAACCCTTTACCGGGCTGATAATCGGAGCCTTTATAGAGCTGCTGTGGATCGACAGACTGCCGATGGGGCTCTATGTCCCCCCCAACGATTCGGTCGCCGCCGTCCTGGCAACAGCGGGAACCATACTGGCGGGAAGGGAATTGGGATCTTTTCCCCGCGAACTTATCGCACTGGCCATCCTCCTGTTTCTCCCTTCCGCCATCCTTGCCCGGCAGGTTGATGTGTGGATTATAAAGACGAATGACAGGCTTTCCCAAAAGGCCTCCGAGTACGCCCGTTTGGGCGACATACAAGGCCTTGCCAGGGAGCATAGATATGGGCTTGTAAAGATGTTTGCAGGTGCGTTTCTCATTATTCTTGTGTGTCTGGTGCCGGGCGTGATGATTCTTAAATGGGCTTTTCCCCTCCTTCCGGAAAGGGCTTTGAAGGCCCTTTTATATACCTACTCCTTCATTCCCATCCTCGGTATCGCTGTGGCCCTGAACACCATCAAACTGCGTGGCGCCGTCCCGCTCTTCGCGGGGGTATTCCTTCTCGCCACCCTGGTTATGGGGATTTTTTAGACAGGGGATATCGCATGGCAGAGGGTGCTTTGGATATCGAAACGCGCGATATGGTGGCGGTTGACCTGGAGGATGTCCTCGTGATTGAACGTGCTTCCTTCCCAACACCCTGGTCCAGCAGTATATTTCTGGGGGAGATGGAGTATCCTTTCTGTCACGATCTTGTAGCCCTTGTGGGGGGGCGGATTGTCGGGTATATATGCTTCGCGATAGTCTGCGACGAGATCCACATCAGGAATCTTGCCGTGCATCGGGACTGGAAGAGGCGCGGGGTGGCCTCAAGGCTCCTTTCACGCATGATCGCCATCTCCTCCGCTGAGGGAGCCCGATACGGTACCCTGGAGGTAAGGAGATCAAACACGGCCGCATTAGAGTTGTACAAAAGATTCGGCTTTGTGGTAGAAGGGATACGGCCTTCTTATTACTCCGAAACATGCGAGGACGCACTTATCATGTGGGTGGATTTTGGACTATGAAACCTGGAACTTTTGCAACGGTTTTTTCTCAAAGAGAAACGGTCAAGGGGCATTTCCTGATGGCCGTAAAGGCCCCAGCCTCTTTCAGAAAAGCCATCCCCGGGCAGTTTATTATGGCGAGGCTGGAAGGCGGCACTACCCCCTTTCTTTCCCGTCCCTTCAGCATCTATTCCATGTATTCCCGAGGCGATGATACCTTTGTGGAGATCTTCTATAAGGTGGTGGGGGAGGGGACAGGGGCCTTCTCCCGGCTGCGGGAAGGGGATGCTCTGGATATCCTGGGGCCTTTGGGGCGGGGATTTGATGTCCCTCCGTCATGCAGAAAGATAGTCCTGATCGCCGGCGGGATCGGAGTGGCCCCCCTTTCGTTTCTCGCGCAGCGCTACGGGGAAGGCATCCGTGGCACGGAGATAATCTGCTACCTGGGAGCGGTAAGCTCAGAAACACTCGCTGGTCTGGACAGACTTGAGGGAATCTGCTCCGCGGTGGAGATAAGCACGGATGATGGAAGAAGGGGATACCACGGCCCTGTTACCGGACTCTTCAAACGTGATATAGACCTCTACGCGGATGATACCACACGGATCTATTCTTGCGGCCCGCGCCCCATGCTCAGGGGCCTGCAGGAACTGCTGAATGGCCGACCGGGTGTCTGCCAGGTCTCTCTTGAAGAACGGATGGCATGCGGTATCGGCGCCTGTCTCGGGTGTGTCGTGAGGATACGCCACGAAGGCGAGGAAGGCAGCCTGGTCAGGGTCTGCAAAGAAGGGCCCGTCTTTGATATCAGGGATGTCGGATTCGGGGAATAGCCGCAGCAGCCGGCAGGCCTGGTCGGCTGGTTCTGATAGGTGGGTGCATGAACGTAAAGATGGGTGTTGCTATAGGGGGCCTGACGCTGAAAAACCCGGTTATGACCGCATCGGGCACATTCGGCTATGGTGAGGAATATGCCGATTACCTCGATCTCAATGGTCTGGGTGCCATCGTTGTCAAAGGATTATCACTGGCTCCCAGAGAGGGGAATGCTCCACCGAGGATAATAGAGACAGCCTCGGGGATGCTCAACGCAGTTGGTCTTCAGAACGTGGGAGTGCAAGAGTTCATTGATAAGAAGCTGCCGTACCTTCGCACGATCGAACCCGCGGTGATCGCAAATATATTCGGAGAGAGCGTTGAGGATTACGTGAAGGTTGCCAAAATCCTCAGCGATGCCGGGGGAGTGGATGCCCTCGAGGTGAACATATCCTGCCCCAATGTCAAAAGGGGAGGTATCGCCTTCGGCTCCGATCCGGTCCTTGCCGGGGAAGTAACACGGGCGGTGAAGGGCGTCTCCCGCCTTCCCGTCATCGTGAAGCTGACCCCGAACGTGACGGACATAACCGAAATCGCCGGGAGCGTTGAGGCCGCAGGCGCCGATGCCCTTTCCCTCATCAATACGCTTACCGGGATGTCCATAGACATAGAAAAAAGGATTCCGCACCTGAAAAATGTTACCGGCGGTCTGTCCGGCCCGGCGATAAAACCGGTCGCGCTCCGGATGGTGTGGGAGACAGTTAATGCGGTATCCATCCCCGTCATAGGCGTGGGGGGGATCATGAACGCCTCCGACGCCCTCGAATTTCTCATCGCGGGCGCACGGGCCGTCCAGATCGGGACTGCAAACTTTCTTAATCCGTCCGTAGCCGTCGATATAGTTGATGGTATCGAAAGATATCTGTCGGATAATAACCTTGACGACATACACGACCTGATCGGGACGCTCAGGATATAAGAGCTTTCCTTAAGGTTTCAGTCGGACCATGTTCCCCGAATCCCGGAAAATGGAGCCGGAGCTTGCAACAATGGCGAAATCAGATGAATACGATGTGATAATACTCGGGGCGGGTCCCGGCGGATATGTCGCCGGTATCCGTGCCGGCCAGCTGGGCCTGAAGGCCTGTGTCATCGAACGGGACATCCTTGGGGGGGTGTGCCTGAACTGGGGATGCATCCCGACAAAGAATCTCATTTATCAGGCCGGGATCTTTCACTCCCGCCTCGAACTGGAGGAGATGGGGCTTGCCGTTGACACTCAAAGGTTCGATTACGGATATGTGCACAACCGGTCAAGGGAAGCGGTCCGAACCCTGGTTGCGGGTGTCGAGCAGCTACTGAAAAGAAACAACGTTGAACATATTCGGGCCACCGCGAAGATCGTTTCAGAAGGCCGGGTGGCGCTTGACGATACAGTCGAAATTTCAGGGAAAAACATCGTCGTTGCCACGGGATCCCGCCCTTTGCAGATCAAGGGGTTCGAATTCGATGAAGGGCAGGTCCTCTCTTCGAATGGGATCCTTTCTCTCAAAAAACTGCCCGAAAGTCTGATCATCCTGGGGGCCGGCCCGATCGGGTGCGAGTTCGCCTATATCATGAACCGATTCGGGGCACGGGTGCACCTGGTAGAGATGGAGAAACACATCCTGCCCGGTGAAGATGCGCGGGTGGCTGCCGTTCTCGAACGCTCTTTTAAGGAGAGCGGCATAGAGGTGATTACCGGGGCGCGGGCGAACGCGCTGGAAAAGGCATCCGGAAAGGTGACCGTTGACCTGACGGAAAAGACCGGCGGTGCGAAACGGATAGAGGCGCAGAAGGTATTGTGTGTCTTCGGGCGGACACCGAACACGGACGAGATCGAATTGGAGAATATCGGGCTGAAACCCGAGAAGGGCTTCATCCCGGTGGGTGATTACTACCGGACCGGGGTCGAGAGAATATATGCCATCGGCGATGTGGTGAAAACGCCGCTCCTGGCCCATGTCGCCTCACGGGAGGGAGAGATTGCAGTCGAGCATATCGCCGGGCGCAGACCGCAGCCCCGTATTGATCCGGATACCATACCGTCGGCCGTCTATTGCGAACCGCAGGTGGCAAGCTTCGGCCTCAGGGAAGAGTCGGCAAAGGAGAAAAAGATCCCCTACAAAAAGGTCATGCTCCCCTACCGGGGTATCGGCAAGGCCGTGGCGATCGGCAAGACCGAAGGGATGATAAAGACCCTTCATGATCCGGAGACGGGGGAGATCCTGGGCGCCCATATCGTGGGGCATGATGCCACGGAGCTGATCCACGAGCTTCTCCTGGCAAGGACGGCCGGACTGTCACCCCGAGATATTGCCGGGATGATCCACGCCCACCCGACACTGTCCGAGGGGATCATGGAACAGATGCGCGCGGTGGAGACCGACGGATAGGCCTTACAGCCGCCTTTCCGTCACCAAGCGCGCGAAGTGCTCAAAGGAGCGGTCGTAGGCACGCTCCGCATCCTTGTCGAAGCAGCAGGCGGGAAGCTCCCGCATTCTCAAGTGAAACTTCAGACAGTCACAGCAGGTTCCCTTGCGGCCGCACGGTTCATAGGTGCAGTTGCACAGCTCCAGGTTCTTTTCCTTTTTGCATTCGATCATATACAGTCTTCCTGTTCTCTACTTTTTCACCACCGTCCGGTAGAGGGTGTCGGCGTGGTATGAGCTTCTCACAAGGGGGCCGCTGACAACACCGGAAAAGCCCATTTCAAGAGCGGCCAAGCGCCATTCATCAAATTCATCCGGGTGGACAAAGCGCTGAACCGGCAGATTTCTTTTCGAAGGCTGGAGGTACTGCCCCAGCGTCAGGATATCGCATCCGGCATTTACCAGGTCATGCAGTGTTTGCGCGATCTCATCGGAAGTCTCTCCGAGGCCCAACATGATCCCCGACTTCACCGGCATCTGAGGAGCCTCTTTTTTTACACTTTCCAGGAGTGCGAGTGAGCGCAGGTATGATGCGTCTGGGCGCGCCGCGGGGTAGAGCCGCGGCACCGTTTCGATATTGTGGTTCAGGACATCGGGCCGGGCCCTGATGACGGAGTTGAGCGCCTGCGGATCTCCCTGAAAATCGGGTATCAGCACCTCAACGCGCGCCTTCGGGACCTCTTCGCGGATGCGATGGATGGTATCGGCAAAGAGGGAGGCCCCGCCATCGGGGAGGTCATCCCTCGTGACGGAGGTGACCACAAGATAGTCAAGCCCCATTTCCCGTGCCGCACCGGCAACCCGGGCGGGTTCTTCCGGATCGGGAGGGTCGGGCCTTCCATGGGTCATGGCACAAAATCGACAATCGCGCGTGCATACGGATCCCATGATGAGAAAGGTTGCCGTACCCCTGGAGAAGCACTCCCCGATATTGGGGCACAGGGCCTCTTCACAGACGGTATGCAACCGATTTTTTTTGATAAGAGTTCTGACTGCCTGGCACTCGGCCCCCCGTGGGAGACCTCTCCTGAGCCAGCGGGGCTTTTGCACCCGGGTTTGCGTTCGGTGATCCATGGTATTATCCCGCAAGACAGGGTTTTCTGGCCGCCGCGGTCTCGTCCAGCCTGCGCACCTTGGGAAGACCGGGGGCGGATTTCAGCAGCTCCGGGTTCTTCCGGGCCTCAGCCACAATGGCCTTGAGTGCCTCGATGAACAGATCGATATCCTCCTTCGATTCCGTCTCGGTCGGTTCAATCATCATGGCGCCGTGCACCACGAGCGGGAAGTAGATGGTCGGCGGATGAAACCCGTAGTCCATAAGACGCTTTGCCATGTCGAGCGTCGTAATCTTCTCGGCCTCCTGCAGCTTGTCGGAGAAAACGCACTCATGCATACATGGCCTGTCATAGGGGAGATGCAGCGATTTCTTAAGGTTTTCCTTTATGTAATTTGCATTGAGGACGGCAAGCTGGCTTGCCCGTTTCAGCCCCTCGCCCCCCATGCTCATGATGTAGCAGAATGCCTTGATCATCACGCCGAAGTTTCCGTGGAATGCCTGCAGTCTTCCGATCGACTGGGGAAGATCTCCTGACAGCCGATAGGCCCCCTCGCTGTATACTACCCGTGGAACGGGGAGAAAGGGTGCCAGAAAATCCTTTACACAGACCGGCCCCGATCCGGGTCCTCCTCCGCCATGGGGGGTCGAGAAGGTCTTGTGGAGGTTCAGATGCATCACGTCGAACCCGATCTTTCCCATCTGTACGATCCCCATGACCGCGTTCATGTTCGCCCCGTCGCCGTAGACCAGCCCACCTTTCTTGTGAACGATGTCGGCGATCTCCCGGATATTCTCCTCAAAGAGCCCGAGCGTGTTCGGATTGGTTATCATGATCCCCGCCGTGTCCTCGTCCATGACCGCGGCGACGGCCTCGGGCGATATGATCCCCTTTTCGTTCGATTGTACCGCGACGGAAGAAAAACCGCAGAGGGCGGCGCTCGCGGGGTTGGTGCCGTGCGCCGTATCGGGCACGAGGATCTTTGAACGGCCCGAGCCCTGGCTCGCGTGATAGGCGTGTATGAGAAACATCCCCGTCAGTTCTCCCTGCGCCCCCGCGGCGGGCTGCAGCGTAACTGCGTCCATCCCCGTTATCTCGGCCAGGTATCGTTCAAGGCGATACAGAATCTCGAGGGTGCCCTGTGACAGTTCGGTCGGGAGGAGGGGATGCGCTCCGGCGAATCCGGGGAGGGCGGCCTGTCTCTCATTGGTCTTGGGGTTATATTTCATCGTGCACGAACCGAGGGGATACATCCCCGTATCGACACCGAAGTTCCACTGGGAGAGGCGTGTGTAGTGCCGTACGACATCCACCTCGGAGAGATCGGGGAGGTCGGGGCCGTCACCCGTGAGGCCTTCATCGACGGTGGAGGGGACAACGTCCCTGCGGGGCATGGAAAATCCGCTCCTTCCCTTTTTCCCCTTTTTCCACAGCAGCGGCTCGTTGAGTATCAGGCCGGAGGTCCCTTGTGACTCTTTCATGATCCTATCTCCTGTATCAGGGAGTCCATGTCTTCCCTGCCTATTGTCTCCGTCACGCACAGCAGGGTGTGATCGGCAAGTTCCGGATACCAGGTGGCAAGAGGAACCCCTGCTACGATGCGTTTTTCGAGCAATTTCCGGTAAGTGTCCCTGAAACCATGGGGAAATTCCACCACGAACTCGTTAAAGGTGGGGCTGTGAAACGTGATCGTACAGCCGGTTTCTTTCAGCCCCCGCTTGAGATATTCGGCCTTGTCATAGTTGAGGCAGGCCAGATCCCGAATACCAGTGCCTCCGACGGATGCCAGGTACATGGCGGATGCCAGTGCGCACAGACTGTTGTTCGTGCAGATATTGGAATTTGCCTTCTCACGGCGTATGTGCTGTTCCCGCGTGGTGAGCGTCAGGACAAAACCGGGTCTGCCGTCCCTGTCGGTGGTTTTTCCCACAAGACGCCCCGGCATGCTCCGTACATGTTTCATTCGGCAGGCGAACATCCCCAGTCCGGGTCCCCCGAAAGACTGGGGAATACCCAGACTTTGCCCCTCTCCACAGACGATGTCGGCCCCCTGAAAGCCGGGGTTTTTAAACAGACCGTAGGCCAGCGGCTCCGTAAAGGAAATGATGGAGAGGGCCCCTGTCTCCCGTATGGCTTCACCTGCTGCCGCAAGGTCTTCGATGCACCCGAAAAAGTTGGGAGACTGGATGGCGACGGCCGCAAGGTCATCCATGCCGGAGAGGCCCGAGATATCGGTCCGGCCGTTCTCCAGACAGGGCAGTTCCACGATTTCATACCCTCCCGGTCCCAGGTACGTTCGTACTACCGCACGGTAGTGGGGATGGATGAGACGCGACAGGGCGACCCGTTTTCGTTTCGTAATGCGGATAGCCATCAGGAGGGCCTCGGCCAGAGCGGATGCGCCGTCATACATCGAGGCGTTCGCCACCTCCATGCCGAGCAGCCGGGCGGTCAGGGTCTGGTATTCGTATATCGCCTGGAGGGTCCCCTGACTGATCTCCGGCTGGTAGGGGGTGTAGGCTGTCGAGAACTCGGATCTACCGAGAAGATATGACACCGACTCGGGGATATAGTGATCGTAGCTTCCCGCGCCCATGAATATTCTGTACTTGGGAGAGACCGCCATCGTTTCCGCAAGGCCGTCCATGAAGGTGTTCAGCTCCCATTCCGTCAGGGCATCCGGCAGGTTGAGGGGGGTCGCCATCCTGCAACCCCGGGGCACCGGCGAAAACAGGTCGTCCATAGCCTCTACGCCTACCGTGCGCAGCATAGAGGCGATGTCTTCTTCGGTATGGGGAAGGTAGCGCATCTATTCCGCTCCTTTCAGCATCTCCATATATTCCCTACTGGTCATAAGGGTATGTATCTCGTCCGGATCATCTGGTTCTATCTCAACCATCCACCCGCTGTTGTAAGGTTCCTGGTTTACAAACTCCGGCGCCTCTGAAAGGGCCTCGTTTATCGCTGTAACCTTCCCCGCAACCGGCATGTATATCTCCGAGACGGCCTTTACCGATTCCAGGGTGCCGAATTCCTCCCCCTTCTCGAAGGTATCGCCTATTTCGGGAAGCTCCACAAAGACGATATCCCCCAACTGATCCTGTGCGTAGTCGCCGACCCCCACAACCACGGTCTCCTCCTCGTCCCTGGCCCATTCGTGTGTCTCCGTGTAGTGTACATCGTCCGGCAAAAATAATTCTTCGATGTCCTTCATGCTCTTTCCCCCTTTTAAAAATTAGACAAGATTAACAAGATATTCAGGATAAAGACATTGTATTAACCTGCATTTCTTTGAAACAAAACTTTGTATGTCCTGTTATCCTGTCA
Source organism: uncultured Syntrophaceae bacterium (assembly GCA_964571315.1). Classification (GTDB taxonomy): domain Bacteria; phylum Desulfobacterota; class Syntrophia; order Syntrophales; family UBA2210; genus UBA6078. The sequence continues at coordinate 4,150 of CAZNBR010000022.1, read as the reverse complement.
AAATTTCTTTTGAAATTACAACATGTTCCTGATCGCCCTGCGCGCGGTACGATCGGGGCGAATGTCATCTGCGATGAGAACCGGTATGGTCCGCCTTCCATCTTTCAGCTCTACGGTATCTCCGCAGTTCAATTTCTTCGTCACCTTCACAAACCCGCAGGAAAGCCCCCTTGGGCTGAATCCTTCCGGCCTGCCCGGACTGGTGATGCTGTATATCATATCCCCGACCCTGTCTATGCCCATCTCCGTCACGCAGGTCAGGACCGTGCCGATTGCGGTACCGTTCGAGTCCATTACAACCGTCGAATCTCCGAGAGAAACCTTCCGCAGGTCGAACCCAGCGAAGGGGTAGGTATACTCAAAATCCGTTTTCTTTTCAAGGGCCTCATCTCCGACAAATCTCTTGGTAAAGCCCATTTTGTCGTTATTAAAGGGAAGGGCGAACTCCCACGGATTGTTGATAAAAGGCCAGGACCCGATATCCTGATGGGAGAGGGGGAGCAGTGCGCCTGTCCGCAGGGAATCTCGCGCGGCGAGGCCGCAGACCGTGAGACCGAGATCCGTTCCCGCCTCCAGGGCCATATTCCACACGCGCCCGATGTGGCCGGATTCCATGAACAGCTCAAAACCGAACTCGCCGGTGTAGCCGGTTCGCGACAGCATGATGGGGGTGCCATCCGAGAGGCGCACAGCGTCCGCAAGGAGAGAGGTTTCGTCAAAAAAACCCTTGAAGGTGAAATAGGGCATGCGATCAAGCACCCCTTCCGGGTCCTTGAGCATTCTGGAGAGTATCCTGGCGGAGAGGGGGCCCTGTATGTCCATCTTTCCGATCCCGTCGGTGAGGTCGTGGATCCGTGTGGCCGTTCCGCCTGCCCGGTCTTCCAGGTGCCGGGCTATGGGTCCTCCCATCCCGGCGTTTACGACGATCATGTACATCCCCGGTGCCACCTGTGAAACGATGGCGTCGTCCCTGACGTGCCCCAGATCGTCGAGAAAAACACCGTAGGCGCACCTTCCCGGCACAAGTGGCGTCTTATCCTTCCCTATGCAGGCATCCAGGTCTTTGGTAAAGCAGAGTTGGAGGAGATCCAGCGCGCCTGAGCCCTCAACCATGATAACGGCCATGTGGCTCGTGTCGAACATACCGGCGCCGGTGAGGACCGCGAGGTGTTCCCGCTTCGCCCCCGAAGGATACCACAGAGGCATCTCGTACCCGCCGAACAGGGACATATGGGCGTCCCGTTCCAGATGCCAGTCATGCAGTGGGGTTGTTTTCTGATGTTCTTCGCACATGATCCGGCCCTCCATATCACTTTTTTTATATGAACCGGCTTACGGGTTTAACCCACTGAATCTTTTTTAAAACCGTGTCCCTTAGCCAGTTGATATCGTCCCTGTCGGGATAATCCAGGTTGTAGTAGAGCCCCCGGCTCTCTTTCCTGAGGCGTGAGCACTCGATAATAACCCCGGCCACCGTGGCGATGTTCCGCAGTTCGAGCAACTTGGTCGTTATGGTAAAATTGCGGCAGTATTCTTCTATCTCCCCCGCTATCATGTCGATCCGTCTCTTCGCACGTTCCAGCCCCTTGCTGGACCGTACGATGCCGACGTAGTGCCACATTCACATTCGGATCTCTTCCCAGTTTTTCGAGACGACAATAGATTCGTCGCTCTCGGTCGCGCCCTTTGGGTCCCAGCCAGGGATGGAAATGGAATCCTTGTTTTGTATTTACAAACAAACGGCTTTCCTATATACCGCATCCATGCCAAGTTTCAAGTTCAAAGTTTGTCATTACATTAGGGAAATGCTTCCTCAGAGGCGAGATGCTCGTATTAGGGATAGAATCATCGTGTGACGAAACGGCGGCGGCGGTGGTTTCCGACGGTTCGGAGATGCTCTCCAACGTCATAGCGTCACAGATAGACATTCACGGCAGATATGGGGGCGTTGTCCCCGAGATCGCCTCCCGAAAGCACATGGAGGCGATTATCCCTGTGACACAACAGGCACTCGACGACGCCGGTGTGTCGATGGCTGATATAGAAGGAATCGCCGCAACGAGGGGCCCCGGCCTGGTGGGTTCCCTCCTCGTCGGCCTCTCGGTCGCGAAAGCGATGGCCTGTGCCGGCACCATACCCTTTGTGGGCGTGAACCACATAGAGGGACACATCGCCGCCATATTTCTCACCGAAAACAAACCCGATTTTCCCTTTATTGCCCTGGTGGTTTCGGGTGGGCACACTCATATCTATCTTGCCAGGGGATTTGGTGACTTTCAGATACTGGGGCAGACAAGGGACGACGCGGCGGGAGAGGCCTTTGACAAGGCCGCCCGGATGCTGGATCTCGGCTATCCCGGAGGGGTGGTGATAGACCGGCTGGCGAAGGAGGGAAACCCTTCGGCCATATCCTTCCCGCGTCCGATGAGGAGGAGTGTTGATTTCAGTTTCAGCGGCCTGAAGACGGCCCTCTTGAAGCACATAAAAGACAGAAGGGAACCCATAACAGCAGCCGAGATGCCCGGCATCGTTGCAAGCTATCAGGAGGCCATCGTGGATGTCCTTGTCGAGAAGACACTGACGGCGGCGGAAAATGCCTCTGTTCCGAGGGTCGTGGTGTGCGGCGGAGTCGCCTCGAACAGCCGGCTGCGCGAACGGTTTTTAGAGGGGGGGAGGAGGGCGGGAATTGAGATATTTGTCCCCCCGCCGGTCCTCTGTACCGACAATGCGGCGATGATAGCCGTCGTCGGTAATAACCTCCTATGCGACGGGAAGGTGGATGGTCTCGATCTCAACGCGGTGTCCCGGTGGCCCCTCGATTGAGTTTTCTGGCAGCAACCAATTAAATATCAGCTTGTATTATCAATAAGTTATAATGTTATCATTATAATAGACTTTAACCAAAGCAGACAATCGATTTCCATGAGATAAGCGATGGAATCCCCCCTTAGGCTCCTCAAAAAACACCATATCCGCCCGGTAAAACGCCTGGGGCAGTCGTTTCTTGTGGACAACAACATAACCTCCCGGATAGTAGAGGCTTCGGGGATCGGCGAGGGGGACACTGTGGTCGAGATCGGGGCTGGGCTGGGTGCCATGACGGCCATGATCGCACCGAGGGTGAAAAAGATCATAGCCCTCGAAATAGACCCGAAACTTGTTGGCGTTCTTGACAGTGAACTCGGCAAGATGCCCAACATCGAGATAATCCACACCGATGTTCTTCGTTACGATTTTTCCTCCCCCCTTCAGGGCAGAGGAAAGATACAGGTCATCGGCAACATCCCGTACAACGTGTCATCTCAGATTCTTTTTCGTCTGATCGAATTCAGAAAGCACATATCCTCGGCAACGTTGATGCTTCAGAGGGAGGTTGCGGATCGGATCACGGCGTCTCCGGGAACGAAACAGTACGGAATACCTTCCGTGATCGTCTCCATGTATGCGTCGGCTTCACGGCTCATGACGGTCCCGGCTACCTGCTTTTACCCCGTACCGAAGGTGGACTCCGCCGTCCTGAAGATGGAGATGCGTGAAGAGCCCCTGTATCCGCTTGGAGACCATGCTATCTTTATTGAAACGGTGAAAGCGGCCTTCGCCATGAGGAGGAAGACCCTGGCTAACAACCTGAAGGGGATGGATGGGGCGCCCTCAAGGGGCGTAGATCCTCCCTCCCTCCTTGCCGGAGCGGGGATAGACGGCCGGAGGAGAGGAGAGACGCTGACGGTGGAAGAGTTCGGCAGGCTATCGGAGATCATTTCCCGGATGACCGAACCATCATGACCTTTTTGGATCACGTTGTCGCTGCTCGAATTTTTTAGTGTTCCAATCGTGCGCTCTGCCCCTGTCTTTTCGATGTCCACCCGATGGCCGCGTTCCCTTCACATGCCCATTTCCTGGATTTGCTTAGATGACATTCGGAGGGCATCTCCGGCAATCGGGTGACAAATGCCGTATGAAAATCTCAGATGCTTGATCTGACTCCTTATTACATTAGCCAGCGTTTTTTCATCAGCAGATATGCGAACAAAAAGGTTACCAGTCCGAATACAAGCAAATACATCCATTCCAGAGGCAGATTTGATATTCCGCCCCCCTCCAAGAGGATTGATTTAACCGGCTCATAAAACTGGTAGGAAGGTAAAAAAGG
>CAZNBR010000021.1:12638-18970 GCA_964571315.1 uncultured Syntrophaceae bacterium | reverse complement strand
CCAACAACCTGCTGCGCTTTTTGATGGATATCGCCCCGAGAACCCGGAGCCTGCTGCTGGCCACGGCGACGCCGGTGCAGCTCGATCCGATCGAGGCGTGGGATCTCCTTAACGCTCTGAACGAGGGGCAAAACGGCGTCCTGGGTTCCCTGTACAGCCGCTGGCGGGCGCGGCCGCGGGAAGGGATCGACCTTGTCCTTGAACAAACGAAGCCCGTCGATGAGACGACGGACCTCTGGGAGTGGATGCGCGACCCCCTGCCTCCGCCCGAGGAAGAGGGCATGGATTTTCAGTTGCTCCGCCGGAGCTTGAATATCGATCCTTCCGAGCACTGGGTTTCCCCGGAGGCGTTCCACAAGCTGCGCAAGCCGGATTTGCAGCGGATCAAGCGCCTGTCGCGTGACTTCTTCCCGAAGCACAACCCCTTTATCCGTCACATCGTCCGGCGGACCCGGGATTATCTGGAAAATGAAATCGATCCCCACACCAATGAGCCCTATCTCCAGCGGATCGAGGTGCACCTCTTCGGGGAGAGCGATGCGGAGGCCATTGGCTTGCCCCCTTTTCTCCGGGACGCTTACGACGCCGCCGAGGAATTCTGCGCCATTTTGGCCCGCAAGCCCGGACTCAATTCGGGCTTCATGAAGACGATCCTCCTGCGCCGGGTCGGCAGCACCATCGAGGCGGGACGGTTGACCGCGATGAAAATACTTGGGACTCAACCTCAAGGTGATCAGGCGGATGAGGAAGGGGAAAGCGAGGAGGAAGAAAAACTATCCTCCCTCTATCCGCTATCCCATGAGGCACGGGAGGTGTTGGGCCGCTTCTTAAAAATCCTGGAGGAAAACCGCGACGAGGACCCGAAGCTCCGTCAGGTGGAACGGATTCTTACGGCGAACGACACCTTTGCCGGCGGCTGGCTCTCCCTGGGCTGCATCATCTTCAGCCAGTACTACGACTCGGTCCTCTGGCTGGGTCGCCAACTATCCGGGCGAATGCCGGAGGAAAGGATCGGCGTCTATGCCGGCGCCGCAAAATCGGGGATCATCGAGAAGGGCGAATTCCGCCGTCTGAACCGCGATGAAATCAAAAAGAGGATCACCACGGGAGAGCTGCGCCTGGTCATCGGCACAGACGCCGCATCGGAGGGGCTCAACCTCCAGCGTCTGGGATCCCTGATCAACCTCGACCTTCCCTGGAATCCGACGCGGCTGGAGCAGCGCAAGGGCAGGATCCAGCGGATCGGACAATTGCGGCCCGAGGTGCTGATCTACAACATGCGCTACAGGGGTTCCGTGGAGGACCGCGTCCATCAGCTCCTGTCGGAGCGACTGGCGAATATCCGGAACATGTTCGGACAGATACCCGATACCCTGGAAGACGTCTGGGTCGCCGCTGCCCTGCGGAATGAAGAGGCGGCCAAGCGGGTCATCGACGCCGTCCCGAAACGCCATCCCTTCGAGATGCGCTACGACCGGATTGAAAACGTGGATTGGGAGTCGTGCAGTCGGGTCCTGGATTCGGCCAGCCAGTTGGAGGCGCTGCGGGAGGGATGGTAGCTTGTTTATATTTTGACAATACGACTTTTAAAAAAGGGAGGCACTAAATGATTCAGAAAAGACCCTGGAATGCCATTGCGATTTCCTCACAGGCTGCCCTCCTGAAGCCAATGGTGCATTGCCAGGATGCGATAAGAAAGAAACGGCATGTCGCAGGTGCACCGATGGACACGGGCCGTTACATACTGACATCGGTACCGATTCGCTGTCGGGATCTGCAAGGCCCTCGTATCAGAACCCTGTTTCACATTCCGGCCCTTGAACCCGTTGGTCCGCCGGCAGTGCCCGGCGGTTAAATATAAACGCGGTAATAAGACCGGCGATAATATGCCAGATTCCCCACCATGCAACAACGATAGCCATACCCCCCAGGCCTTCAAAAAAATTGAAAACCAGAACCAGTCCGAGAGCGGAATTCTGGATTCCGACTTCGATGCAGCAAGCCCGCGAATCCGCTTCATCGAGTCTGAAGAGCCGGCCGGACCAGTACCCCAGGTTGAGGGCTAAGGCGTTATGGATAAAGACGAAGAGAGCAACCAGTCCGATGACCTTGAGAAAAATATTCCAGTTTGCCGCCAGGGCTCCGCAGACGATGGCAATGAAAAAGACAAGAGTAAAGATTTTGAACGGACGCCTGACCCTGTCTGCAAGTGTGGGAAAAACACGCGACAGGGTGAGGCCAACGACCAGAGGAATGCCCAGGATCATGAAGATAGTGGTAAACACATCCATGGGACTGAGACTCACCCTTCGCAAGATCTCGGCAGTGGGATAGTAGAGACTGCCCCATAAGGCGAGGTTGAGGGGGGTCATCACAATGGCCGCGGCCGTGGAAACAGCGGTCATGCTGATAGACAGGGCGCAATTTCCTTTGGCCAGGTAGGTAATAATGTTTGACAGGTTGCCCCCCGGGCACGCGGCCACTAAAATCATCCCCAGTGCTATGGAGGGCTGAGGTCGTATTACGAGGATAAGCAGGAACGTAAAGGCCGGGAGCAGGATAAACTGGGCACCCAGGCCGATGCCCGGCGCTTTCGGTGATACTATGACCCGCTTGAAGTCCTCCAGTTTGAGATCCAGGGCGACCCCTAACATCATCAGCCCGATTGCCACATTAATCACAAAGAGACCCTGAGGATTAAAGTTAAGCCTGATCTGGTCTACAGTTGCTGCATCCATCTGTTCCCTCCTTTCGAGGTTCCGAACGATCCCCTTTGATAAGACATTGTTTTTTAATGAAAGTATAAGAAGGACGGACCTGTGTGTCAATGGAATAATGACCACTTCGCCACGCAGGAACAGTGACTAAAAAGCGTTGACAGGCGCGTCTATAATGAATAATATTCATCGGGTGAAAGATATTCATGTCGAAGCATCAGAGGGAGGCTGATTGTGTATAAAGATCTGGAGAAGAAGACGGCGGTTGTTACCGGGTCGGGGAAGAGGACCGGTATCGGTTACGCTATTGCCGAAAAACTGGCTTCCTGCGGGGCGAATGTGGTGATCGCCGATCTCGGGAAGGTTTCCTCCGGCGGCATGGTCCGGACGGGCACCTGGGAGGAGATGGAGGACATAGCCGAAGACATAGCCGGTCGTTTCGGCGTGAAGACCCTGGCCATCGATGTCGACGTCACCGACAATGAATCGATCGGCCGGATGGTCGATACAATAGCGGGGCGATTTGATAGGGTTGATGTCCTCTGCAATAATGCTGGTGCATCCTTCGGTGTACCCAATGCGGCACATACCTACGACGAGGATGCGTGGATGAGAACCATAGATGTCAACCTCCACGGGACATTCAGGGTTTCACGGGCGATCATCCCCCTGATGATGGAGGGGGGAGGAAGCATCATAAACACGGCATCCAGGGCGGGGAAAAAGCCCCCCCTGTTCAACGGCGCCTACGCGGTGGCCAAGGCGGGGGTGATTATGCTTACCAGGGTGATGGCGACGGAGCTTGCCGGGGCGGGCATCCGCGTCAATGCGATCTGTCCGGGTCAGATCATGACGGATCTGGAGAAATGGCGCTTCGGTCTTGAGGCCCAGGTGTACGCGACCTCCGTTGAGGAGCGTGAACAGGTGATGTGCAAAACGATCCCCCTGGGACGTATCGGTACGCCCCGAGAGGTCTCAAACCTCGTGGCGTGGCTCGCGTCCGATGAATCATCGTATATTACCGGGCAGGCGATCAATGTAACGGGTGGTCAATTGATGGAATTATAGGAATGGAGGGTGCGGCATGGGAGCAATAACAGGTGGTCAGTTGGCGGCTGAGTCCCTTATCGAAAGGGGAGTCGAGTATATCTTCACGATAAGCGGCGGTCATATAACGCCGATTTACCAGTATCTTGAGGGCTCACCCGTTCAATTGTTCGATACGCGCCACGAACAGGCAGCGGTCTTTATGGCGGAGGCGTGGGGGCGGATGACGCGCAGGCCCGGCACCGCGATGGTCACGGCGGGGCCCGGATTTACCAATGCGCTCTCGGGGATTGCCAATGCCCATATGGCGAATTCCCCGCTGGTCCTTATCTCCGGTTGCGTCGGGCTTGAGTCGGCGGAGAAACTTGATCTGCAGGGGATGTGCCAGCTCCCCGTTATAAGCCCGATGGTGAAGAAGGCCTTCGTCTGCTACAACCCGGAAAGGATTCCGGAATTCGTGGACCTTGCCTATCGAACCGCGGCAAGCGGGCGCCCCGGGCCGGTCTATCTCGAACTGCCGGTCGATGTATTGAATGGGGAGGCGGCTCCCGGAAAGATCAAAAGGATACACACCGATATCGACTCGCACCCGGTCGATCCGGATAAGGTGCACGAGATGATGGGGATGATCGAACGGGCGAAAAGGCCGATCATCATTGCGGGGAGCGGCACCTGGTATTCCAATGCCGGGGAGGATCTGGTCCGGTTTGTAGAACATACCGGTATCCCCACCTTTACATCGTCACTGGGGAGGGGGACCATCTCCGATACCCACCCGCTCTGTTACGAATCATCACTTCCGATACGGCCCGGAGCGGCGCTGCTCACAAACATGACGACCGATCTGATCATATTCCTCGGCGCAAGGATGGGGCTCTTTTACATATTCGGGGAGATCTTCGACAAAGGGGCACAGATCGTTCAGGTGGATATCGAACCGGAGGAGATAGGGAGAAACCGTTCCGTGGACCTTGCGGTCATGAGCGATATCGGGGCCTTTCTGAAAGAGTGCAACCGGGCGGTTGCTCGGAAGAGCGCCGGAGACGCGCTGAAGAAGAGATTCAGCGGGTGGGTCGAAACAGTGGAAACAGCAAAGAAGGATGGGAGGGCTCAGGCGATACCTGACTGGGAGAGTGCTACGGTGCCCATACATCCGATGCGCCTTGCAAAAGAGGTGAACGACTTCATGAACAGGGATGACGATATCGTCGTGGCCGATGGAGGCGACACGCAGATCTGGATGGGTATGACAAGGACGGTCAGAAGGCCCGGGCATTACCTCGATTCCGGGTTGTATGGGTGCCTTGCCGTCGGGATCCCGTATGCCAACGCGGCAAAGCTGCTTAATCCCGGCAAGAGAGTCTGTCTTATTATCGGAGACGGATCGGTGGGCTTCAATTTCATGGAGTTTGAGATTGCCATACGGAGGAAACTCCCCATCGTTGTGGTGATCAGCAATGACCTCGGATGGGGGATGATAAAACACAGCCAGGAATTGAGGATCGGCCATGCCATAAAGGATGGTACTCATATAGGCAGGGTTGATTACCACAAGCTGGTCGAGGCGCTGGGGGGCAAGGGGATGTATGTTGAAAAACCTGATGACATCCGTCCGGCCCTCGAGGAGGCGTTTGCCTCCGGTGTGACGACATGCATAAACGTGATGACAGATCCGGCAATCATAAGCCCCGGCAGCGTGGCGCTGGCAAGCCTGGGCGCGTATAAGGCGGAGTGAGAGGACAATGTTGAATTATGAATGTTGATGGTTTGGTAAAAAGCTCATAAAACTCCCTCTCCCTCGATGGGAGAGGGTTGGGTGAGGGTGAATACGGGGAGGGGAGATTCGACTTTTTACGAATGCATCACGTTTGAGAAAGGAACTGCTTGAAATATGCAGATCAGAGAAAGGCCTGAGACCAACACCGAGGGGGGAGGTATGCTGCAAAAGGACCCCCGTTCATTTACGTACAAGATGGGATTCTTTTTATTCGCCTTTGTCCTGATGGCGGTGATCATGCTCCTGCCATCCCCCGATCCCCTTGAAAAGGGAGGGGAATTGGTGCCGCTTTCCTGGAACGCGAAGGCCATCCTGGCCCTGCTTATCGCGGCGGTTGTCCTGTGGATTACGGAAGTGATACCCTTCAGCATCACCGCGCTTCTCATCATGCTCCTTATCCCCGTCTTCGGGATAGAGTCATTCAAACATATCATCGTACTGGGATTCGGTAACCCGATCATAGCCTTTTTTATCGGCGTGCTGGTTCTCTCCTCCGCATTTACCCGTTCCGGCATGGGAACCAGACTGAGTTATCTGATCCTCTCTGTCATGGGGACCAGAACCACGATGGTCATACTCGGGTTTCTTATTGTCGGCGCCCTTCTCTCCATGTGGATTACCGATATGGCGGTGGCGGCGATTCTCATGCCGTTGGGAGTTGCCATCCTCAGGCAATCGGGGGTTACGCCCCTGGAGAGCAACTTTGGGAAAGGGCTCATGATTTCCTGCGCCTGGGGGCCCCTTTTCGGGGGTATTGCGACACCGGCGGGGTGCGGCCCCAATCCTCTCAC
>CAZNBR010000021.1:0-12538 GCA_964571315.1 uncultured Syntrophaceae bacterium | reverse complement strand
TGGATTACCGCCCCCTTTATCAGGGATATGACAGGGGGACGAGTCGATATGCCGATGCAGGCCGTCGCCCTGTGCGGGGCCGTGCTGCTGTTCCTTCCCGGAATCGAGGTGATGCCCTGGAAGGCGGCACAACAAGACGTGGACTGGGGGGGGATCGTCCTGATCTGCGCGGGGATATCGATCGGCATGGTCGTGTACAACACCGGCGCCGCGCGATGGCTGTCATGGATATTTCTGGGACCGATCATTCAGCTCCCGGGATTTCTGAGGGTGTTTGTTATCGTTCTCGGGGTAAGCATCCTCCATCTGGCCTTTTCCAGCAACACGGTAACGGGGACCATTATCATTCCCCTCCTGATTGCGCTGGCGGCTGACCTGAATATCAACCCCTGGATTATCTGCGCACCGGCGGCATTCACCTCATCGCTGGCCTTTATCCTGGTTACCGAGACACCGACGAATGTCATACCGTACTCGGCGGGGTATTTTGCCATCAGGGATATGGCGAAGGCCGGCGTGGTGATGACCTTTGTGGCGGCACTGTGCGTCGGTATTTCAATCCTCATCTTCGGAACCCTTGGGGGTCACTATGTCATGTAAGGGGGGTACCATGAAGGCCGTCGTATATGACAGCATCGAACAGCTTGCGGTCCGTGATGTTCCCGTGCCGCAGCTGGGCCCGAACGAGGTCTTGATACAGGTGGTTAATACGGGGTTTTGCGGTTCGGATCACTCGATCATCGAGAGCGGAACCCTGAAGGATGGGACGATAATCGGCCATGAGGTGAGCGGCACGGTTGCGGATGTGGGCAGAGATGTACGGGACGTGAAAACAGGATCCCGGGTTATCATTCGCCCCACCTATTGCGGGGAGTGCAGAGAATGCAGGATGGGAAAGCCCTACCTGTGCCAGACGGACAGGCGCACCATCGGCCTGGGTGATCTCCAGGGGGGATTTGCCGAGTATCTGAAGGTGGACCCGAGGATGCTGATTCCGATTCCGGAGGGGGTGGATTCGCAGAATGGCGCGCTTGCCGAGGCCTTCGCGGCAGCCCTTCACGGGATATATTGTTCCAAAACCAAGGGAGGATCGGCACTGGTCATAGGGGGCGGTTTCATAGGGCTCTCCCTCGTTAGCCTGCTGAAGGTTATGGGATTCGGCCCGATCGCCCTGTCCGAGCCCGTGGAGGAAAAGAGGGGGATTGCGGTTACCTTCGGCGCGGATATCGTCATCGACCCCTTGAACGAGAACCCTATACTACGGACAATGGATGAGACGGACGGCGCCGGTTTTGAGACCGTATTCGAATGCTCCGGACGGGGGGAATCCGTCCAGACGGCGGTAAACGCCGCGGCAAAGGGAGGAACGGTCTGCGTGGTGAGTATCATCATGCAGAACATCGAGATCATGCCCCTTGTGCTCAACTTCAAGGAGATCTGGCTCACGGGGTCATACTCAAACACGCATGAGGAAAACAGCCGGTGCCTCAGGTGGATGGCGGAGGGAAAGATAGACGGAAGGCCTCTGATCACGGACCATATAGGCTTGGACGACCTGCCCCGCGTATACAAAGAACGTATCCATACGGGCAGGGCGATCAAGGTGATGCTGAAAATCGGAGAAGAGTTTTGATGGGGGGGGGCATGAACGGTTACATGGGGACCATCCTGAAAATAGATCTAACCAGCGGCTCTATCGAGAAGGAATCCCTTGACCCCGGTCTGGCGCGGATGTTTCTGGGGGGTAACGGTTTCGCCGCGAAGTTTATTTATGACCTCGTTCCCCACACGGCGGATCCCCTCTCCGAGGAGAATATCGTGGTCTTCGCGACGGGTCCCTTCACCGGATCGCCGGTGTGGGGCACGGGGCGGGGACATCTCGCCTCACTATCGCCCCAGACGGGGATGTTCTGTGATTCCAACTTCGGGGGAGACTTTGCCTCGATGCTGAAGAGTTCCGGATTCGACGCCGTGATTATCTCGGGCAGGGCCGAGGCACCCGTCTATGTCTCGATCCATGATGGAGACGCGCGCGTCAGGGACGCGAAGGACCTGTGGGGCAAAACCACGGGCGACACTCACCGTATGCTGGTCGAACGGGAGGGGAGAGGGGTGGAGAGCGCGGTTATCGGACCTGCGGGGGAAAACAGGGTCGTCTTTGCCGACATTATGTGCAGCGGTTCGCGGGTGAGCGCCGCCGGGAGAGGGGGTATCGGGGCCGTACTGGGGGCAAAGAATTGCAAGGGGATCGTGGTAGAGGGTACGGGAAAGGCAGGCATTGCCGATCCGGAGCTCCTCCGGTCCTGCCTGAAAACCGTACAGTCCGGCGTAAAGGGTAAGGCCGCGGCGCTGAGTTCGATGGGGACCCCCTTTCTGGTGGAGGTGATTAATGCAAAGGGGATGCTCGGTACACACAATAACACGCGGGAGACCTTTGACCACGCGGGGAATATAAGCGGTGAATTCATAAGAGAGAACTATCAGAAAAAGAGCGTTGCCTGCCGCGGCTGTCCGGTGGCGTGCGGCAAACTTGTGTCGGTTCCGCGGGGAGTATTCTCTGGTCGGGACGTCAAGATGCCGGAATATGAGACCCTCTATGCCATGGGGTCGATGCTCGACAATGGCGATATCGTATCGATCTTCAACGGCAACACCATGTGCGATGAGATGGGGATGGATACCATCAGCTTCGGCGTCACCCTCGCCTTTCTTGCGGAATGCGTGGAGAGGGGCATTATGCGCGAGGATGAACTCAAGGAGAAGATATCCTTCGGGGGATGGGAGAATCTGTCCGGGATAGCGAAGCAGACCGCGCTGCGGGAGGAGGGAGTCGGGCGGCTCCTCTCACTCGGTTCCGAGCGACTCTCCGAGCTGCTCGGCCGTGATTCATACAAGCTCCTCTATGCGCGTCAGGGACTTGAAATGGCGGGACATTCGGCCCGCGGGCTGCGGGGCATGGGTCTCGCCTATGCAACCTCGACGCGCGGCGGGAGTCACCATGACGCGCGCCCCAACTACTCGGATTCGGACGCCGGTACCGGTTTTGACGAACAGGCGCAGTACTGTATCGACAGCGAGCACAACACCGCGATAGGAGATTCCCTCGTTATCTGCCGGTTCATACAGGAGAGGGCGTTCGGGGTTCGGCCTGCCGATGCGTACATCCCGGCGTTGCGTTCTGTCACCGGGTGGCACATTGATTTGAAGGAACTGGAGGCTGTCGGCGAGAGAATATATACCCTGGAGCGCATCATCAATGTGAAGAGGGGCGCGAACCGCTCGACCGCCATGCTCCCCTACCGTGTCATGAATGAGCCTGTCCCGGATGGTCCGTGCAGGGGCAGACATGTGCCAAAGGCTCAGCTGGACGGGATGCTTGACAACTACTACCGGTTGCGAGGATGGGACAGAAACGGTGTGCCTCTGGATGGCACGCTTGCGAGACTGGGCCTTGCATGAATAGGCCCCCGTGAAAGGCAGGAGATGGGGTCAAGAGAGAGACGGCAGCGAGAAAAAAGGCAGAGACGAGAACAGATATTGGGTGCAGCGCGCGGGCTGCTATTCAGGAAGGGTATCGACGCCACATCGATGAATCAGATCGCGAGAGACGCGGAGCTGAGCGTCGGCACCCTCTACCTATATTTCAGAAACAAGGAAAGCCTCTTTGCGGCGTTGCAGGAAGAGGGCCTTGACCTCCTCTACACAAAGATACAAGAGGAGAGTGAGCGGGGTTCTACCCCTCGCGAGAAGCTTGAGCGCATAGCGCTTGCCTATCTCGATTTCAGTGAGGAACACCGCAAATATTTTGATATCATGAATTATTTTCTCGCCGCGCCGGAGATTTTATTTTCCTCTCGCCTGAAGTCCAGAGTCGACAAACACGTTAACCGGATCCTTTCGGTTGTTGAAGCCGTACTGAAGGAGGGTGTCTTGAGGGACACGGACGAGAGGGAGGTACGACGTCTGGCTATCGTCTTCTGTTCAACCCTCCATGGGATGCTGCAGTTCAAGAAATTGCGAAACACCGTCCTGCAGGATGAAGATTTTCGCGATCTCTACCGGTACAGTTGTAGTCGTATCATCACCTCTGACCTGCTTCAGCCCCAAAAGGGATAGGGACTTGTCCACGCACCTGGCCGTGGGGTATATGAGACCCTCTTTGCAAAAGGCTTTTTCCCCTTCGTTCAAGCGAGAGAGAGCGGAATCATATTGCATCGGCGGGGACAACATTGTTCTTGACGGGCGAGCTAGTTTTCACTAACATGGACAGGTAGTAACTTCGTAAGGGCTGGTTTTCAGCTTCGAGCGAAGTATCCTGGGAGGTGTAAGGAAGTGGACAAAAAGAGATATGAACTGAATGTCCAGTTGGCCCAGATGTTGAAGGGCGGAGTTATCATGGACGTTGTCAGTGTGGAACACGCGAAAATCGCCCAAGAGGCCGGAGCGGTTGCGGTTATGGCCCTCGAGCGTGTCCCCGCGGATATTCGCAAGGAGGGTGGTGTCGCCCGCATGTCTGACCCCGAACTCATCGCACAGATCAAAGAGGCGGTATCGATACCGGTCATGGCCAAGGCGCGCATCGGCCATTTTGTCGAGGCCCAGATTCTTGAGGCCCTGAAGATCGATTATATTGACGAGAGCGAGGTTCTGACCCCCGCCGACGAGGAGTGTCATATCGACAAGACCCGGTTCGCGATTCCTTTCGTATGCGGGGCCCGCAACCTGGGTGAGGCCCTGCGCCGCATAGCCGAGGGGGCGGCCATGATCCGCACCAAAGGGGAAGCGGGAACGGGAAACGTGGTTGAGGCAGTCCGCCACATCCGGACGGTGAACCGCGAAATCAGACAGCTCGTCAATATGCCGGTGGAGGAAGTCACCGGTTTCGCCAAGGCCAACGGGTTCCCCTATGAACTTGCGCTCCAGGTTCGAGAACTGGGCAGACTGCCCGTCGTCAACTTTGCGGCGGGGGGTATTGCGACGCCGGCGGATGCGGCCCTGATGATGCAACTGGGATGCGACGGGGTGTTCGTCGGGTCAGGAATATTCAAGGCAGAAAACCCGGCGAAGCGCGCCGGGGCAATCGTCAAGGCAACAGCGTATTACAACGATCCGGCAAAGGTCTTGGAGGCCTCCATGGGACTGGGGAGCGCCATGCCGGGGATCGAGATCTCCGATATCCCGGAGACACAGATACTGGCAAAGCGTGGGTGGTAACTTCCGTGGGACAGACAACGGAACATGCTATCGGCGTGCTTGATCTCCAGGGGGATGTCGCCGAACACCTTGACCATCTGGAGCGTCTTGGCATTGCCGCCGTTCGGGTAAAGGAATCCTCTGATCTTGCACACCTCGCGGGATTGATCATACCGGGGGGCGAAAGCACCTGCCTGGCGCGGCTCTTGGACATTTTCGGGATCAAAAACTGTATACTCCATGAGTTTCAGCGCGGGCTGAAACTCTGGGGGACCTGTGCGGGGGCGATCCTTCTCGCCGACAAGGTCGTTGGTGAAAAGCCCTTTCTTGCCCTCATCGATATCGAGATCCAGAGAAACGCCTTTGGCAGTCAGCTGGACAGTTTTGTCTCCGAGGCCCTGATCCCCCCTGTGGCACAGGACCCTATGCCCCTTACCTTTATCCGCGCCCCGAAGATTACGCGGGTCGGCGAAGGTGTTGATGTCCTGCTCCGGCACGATGGTTATATCGCGGCCGCGGAAAGCCCCGATGTCCTGGTGACGGTCTTTCACCCGGAGCTGACCCCCTCTCTCGCGTTTCATCACTATTTTGCCCTGAAGTGCGGCCTCACACCCTCCATGGAGGAAGAATTTCCCCTGATCGATTCCATGTGGAACAGCAGGAGCTGGACCCGGTATACCCGTCTTTGAAATGAGGGATTTATCGCCCGGAAAAGCTGGGCTCTGGCCAACAGGCCTGCTTACCCCTGCACCCTCTTGTATTTCTGATGACAGGATAGAGGAAATACAGTATAAAGAACCGAAGCGCACTGGGGCTGCAGCCAGGCAGTGCGATAAAAAGTTGGGGGAAAAGCGTATGACAGCTCAGCTTCATGAACCTGACAATCTTGTAGAATTCCTGGATGGGAGCGTGGTGAAGTATCCGGACAGGCCTCTCTTCGGAACAAAAAACGCCCAGGGTGTATACGAATGGATTTCCTACGCACAGGTCGGCAGGCGGGTGGACAACCTGCGAGCGGGACTTGCCGGCCTTGGCGTGGGCAGGGGTGACGCAGTGGGCATTATCGCTAACAACAGGGTCGAGTGGGCCGTCGGGGCCTTTGCATCCTTCGGCCTGGGTGCCCGCTGGATGCCTATGTACGAAGCTGAACTTGCGCAAGTATGGCAATATATCATACAGGACAGTTCCATCAAGATCCTCTTCGTTTCGAAACCAGAGATATACGAAGAGGTCCGTGGTATGGTGGATACACTCCCCGCCCTGGAGAAGATTTTTCTGATAGAGAGTGATGGTGCGAACAGCATGGCCGGCCTGGAAAAGGCGGGAGAGCAGAATCCCGTTCCTTCGATCAGGCCGGATTCGGATGATATAGCCGCTCTGATATATACCTCCGGCACGACGGGAGATCCGAAGGGTGTCCTGCTGTCGCACGGCAATTTCACGAGCAACACTCTCGCTGGGCGCAAGATGTATCCGGAGCTTGAGACCACTATCGGGGTAAGCCTCTCCATCCTGCCGTGGGCGCATTCCTACGGTCAGACAGCGGAACTGTATTCCATAATCTACCTGGGGGGCTCCATAGGGTTTATGGAGGATGTAACGACACTTGCCAGCGACATGGCCCAGGTAAAACCAACCTGGCTTATCGCAGTCCCCCGTGTGTTCAATAAAATTTACGACGGACTCTGGTCTAAAATGAACGAGACGGGCGGTCTTCCAAAAAAGCTGTTCGTTATGGGTGTGGAAAGCGCAAAGAAGAGGCGCGAGCTGGCCCAGAGGGGAAAATCGGAGTTTATAACAAACCTCAAGTTCCGGATCGCGGACCGATCGTGTTTCAGAAGATACGCAATAAACTGGGGGGACGCCTCATGGGTTCCATGACGGGAAGCGCCATGATGAAGCGGGAGATCGCCCAGTTTTTCTTTGACATAGGGGTGCCCCTGTATGACTGCTACGGTCTGAGCGAAACCTCGCCCGCGATCACCGTCAATTCATCCGTCGATTACAAGCTGGGAACGGTCGGCAAACCGATCGAGGGGGTGCGGGTCGTCATTGATACCTCCTTCGGCAACCCCGAGCTGGGTGACGGCGAGATCATAGCGTACGGTCCTAACGTGATGAAGGGCTATCACAACAAGCCGGAGCAGACCAGGGCGGTCATGACTGAAGACGGCGGCATACGGACGGGTGACCGCGGCAAGCTGGATGAGGATGGGTTCCTGCACATCACGGGAAGGATCAATGAACAATTCAAACTGGAAAATGGAAAATTTGTCTTTCCTGCGTCCCTGGAAGAGGATATCTGCCTGGTCCCCTTTGTCGAGAATGCGATGATCTTTGGAGAGGGCAAGGAATACACCGTCTGCCTGGTCGTGCTCGATCCCCTGGCGCTGGAGAACTATGCCGCTGAAAACAATCTGCCCGCAGACACTGAAGATTTGATTCAGACGCAAGAGATACGGGATCGTATCAGCCGTGCGATCACCGAATCACTGCGGGGGAAGTACGGCAGTTATGAAATACCGAAGAAATTTATGTATATTACCGAGAATTTTTCTCTGGAGAACGGCACCCTCACGCAGACGATGAAGGTTAAGAGAAGTGTTGTACTTGAGAGATACAGGAAAGAAATCGAGGCACTCTACACACGATGAGGAGGTTACATCATGATCTTTAACGAGGAGTTCGAGACGCTGCCCCGGGAGGCACTGGAGGCCCTTCAGCTGAAAAGACTCCAGCAGGTGGTCAAGCGTGTCTATCACACGGTGGGTTTCTATAAGCGGGCATTCGATGAGGCAGGCGTGGCACCTGATGACATCCGGACCCTGAATGACATCAGGAGGCTTCCCTTTACGGTCAAACAGGACCTCAGAGACAATTACCCCTTTGGTCTGTTTGCGGTACCGATGAACAATATTGTCAGGCTCCACGCGTCGTCGGGCACCACCGGTAAACCGACGGTCGTGGGATACACCCGAAGAGATATCGAAACATGGTCGAACCTGATGGCGCGGGCATTTGTGGCGGCGGGTCTGACCAGCAATGACATGATACATAATGCTTACGGTTACGGCCTGTTCACAGGGGAACTGGGCGTCCATTATGGTGCGGAGAGGCTCGGCGCGAGCGTGATCCCCATGTCCGGCGGGGGGACAAAGAAACAGATCATGATCCTGCAGGATTTCGGGCCGACGGCCATCTGCTGCACCCCGTCATACGCCCTCTACCTCACGGAGCAGGGGGAAGATATGGGGGTGGACATGCGGTCTCTCCGGTTGCGCGTAGGGATCTTTGGCGCCGAGCCGTGGAGTGAGAGGATGCGGGAGGAGATAGAGGATCGGCTGGGGATCAGGGCGCTGGACATCTATGGGCTCTCGGAGATTATAGGCCCCGGCGTGGCGATAGAATGCGCAGAGGGGAGAAATGGTCTGCACGTCTTCGAAGACCACTTTATCGTGGAGACGATCAACCCCGTGACAGGGGAGAATGTCCCCTACGGCGAAGAGGGGGAACTGGTCTTTACCTCCCTCACCAAGGAGGCGTTTCCCCTGATCAGGTACCGGACAAGGGATCTGTCCTGTCTGATGGAAGAACCGTGCAAGTGTGGAAGGACGCACGTCCGCATGGCCCGCGTATCCGGACGCAGCGATGACATGCTCATCATACGGGGGGTGAATGTATTCCCGTCGCAGATAGAGAGCGTCCTTCTCGGCATCGGGGGCCTTGAACCCCATTATCAACTTATTGTGGACCGGGAGGGGACACTGGATACCCTGGAGATACACGTTGAGATGAGTGAGGATCTGTTCTCCGATGAGATCAAGACCCTCCAGAATATCGAGAAGCGTATAACCAAAGATATAAAGGATTATATTGGCGTCACCGCAAAAGTAAAACTGGTCGGGTCCAAGAGCCTGGGACGGTCCGAAGGGGAGGCGCAGAGGGTCGTGGACAGACGAAAACTCTAACGACAGGGGGGAGATATGAAGGTAGAGCAAATTTCCGTATTTCTGGAGAACAAGCCCGGCGGGCTCGAGCATGTGACCCGGGTGCTGGCGGATGCGGATATCAACATCAGGGCGCTGTCCCTCGCCGACACCTCGGATTTCGGTATCCTGAGGCTTATTCTGAATGACATCGACTCAGCGGAAAAGGCCCTTCAGGGGGAGGGTTTCACGGTCAGGCGATCACATGTCGTGGCGGTGGAAATCCCCGATCGCCCGGGCGGGATGCACAGTATTTCGAAGGTCCTGGCGGGGAAGAACATCAATGTCGAGTACGCGTACGCCTTTGTGGAGAGGAGCGGTGAAAACGCGATCATCATATTCAAGTTTGATGATATTGACATGGGGATAGAAGTCCTCCTGGAGAACGGGTTCACCGTACTCCCCGGCGAAAAGGTCTACCGCCTCTAGGGTGTTCGGGGGGGATAGAGTACGAACCACCTGCTCGGGAATAAACAGCTCCCTCCCATTCTCGGGCCCCAGGGCACAAAAGTCCCAAAAACCCTATTGACATCCAAAACTTTTGATGTTAGTGGCATTGGAAAGGAGCCGTTACACGCAACGGGGGACAGTGCATGGGTACGGGAAAAGAGAGATTAAGAAGGTGGCGGGAGCGGAACAGGGCGGAAGGGAAACAATCCTTTACCATTATGCTCTCTGAGGAGGCCAAGGACGCCTTGTGCAAAGAGAAAAAGATCTCAGGGGCAAGTTATTCCACCATCATTGAACAGGCCCTCCTGAACTTCACAAAAACGGCCGGCACCCTTCTTACCGGTGATCACACACCGAAGAGAGCCAAGATATTGATAGACGAAGACGGCATACTGCGGGGAGAGATCGAACGGGAAGAGGGGGATGGACAAAAGATTACGATTGAGGATGACACTCAATTAAGCAAGGGCTTTTTACCGAGACTTTTGAAACGATCCAACAGCAGGTCCTATAAGCTCAAGAAGTGATGAGCGCCCTCCAATCCGTCACAGCACACCCTTTAAAAAACTGAAAACCAAAGGGTAACGAAGGCTTTTTCGGTGCCCATTCCTGCACACCCGGAAACACGCCGCCTGCAGATCCGGCATCCGCCCCTCAGGATTTCACAATTCGGTCTCTGACCGGCAGAAACGATGAGCCATAGGGGAACCGTCAATTGTCTCCCTTGTCGCCTTTTTCAGCGGCATGAAATTCCTTCCTGATCCTGTACCATTTCTCCAGCCGGTCTTTTATGACCTTTTCGTACCCCCTGGTGGTCGGAGAGTAGTAGGTCCGACCTTTCAGCTTTTCCGGCAGATATTCCTGAGGGACGTGGGCGTCGGGAAAGCTGTGGGCGTACTTATACCCCTTGCCGTAGCCGAGATCCTTCATCAGCCGTGTCGGCGCATTTCGTATGTGGAGAGGAACGGGGAGAGAGCCCGTCTTTCGTATGTCTCCCTTCACCGTGCCGAAACCGGTATAGAGGGCGTTGCTCTTCGGTGCAGTCGCGAGATACACCGCGGCCTGCGCGAGGGCGAGCTCTCCCTCCGGAAGCCCGATACACTGAAATGCCTGCAGGGCGGATACCGTAACCCCCAGTGCCGCCGGGTCGGCGTTTCCCACATCTTCGGAGGCAAACCGTATCATCCTGCGGAGGATAAAGAGCGGGTCTTCGCCGGCCTCAAGCATACGCCCCAACCAGTAGAGGGCGGCATCCGGATCGCTTCCCCTGAGGCTCTTGTGGAGGGCCGATATCAGGTTATAGTGCTCCTCGCCCTTCTTGTCGTATTGAAGGGCCTTTCTCTGAAGCGCCTCTTCCACCTTTGCAAGGGTAATCCTTCCGCCCTTCTGAACAAGCGATGCCGCGGCCTCCAGGTTGTTGAGCGTCGTGCGGGCATCTCCATCCGCCGTCCATACCATGTGGTCAAGGGCGTCGTCATCCACCGACAGCAAGAGGCTGCCGAGGCCGCGCTTCTCATCGCCCAGTGCGCGCCTCAGGATCGCGGTCAGGTCCTCAGGGGAATAGGGTGCAAGCACCATGACGCGCGCCCTGGACAGGAGGGGGGATATGACCTCAAAAGAGGGGTTCTCGGTGGTGGCGCCTATAAGGGTAATCAGACCGCTTTCGACATGCGGAAGGAAGGCGTCCTGCTGCGCCTTGTTGAAGCGGTGAATCTCATCGACGAACAGTATGGTCCTTTTCCGGTGATGACGGATCTGCGTCTTTGCCTCTTCTATGACCGCCTTGATCTCCTTGACGCCGGAGAGGACGGCGGATATCGTCTCAAAATGGGACTTCGTCTCATGAGCGATGATGCGCGCCAGGGTCGTCTTGCCGGAACCGGGGGGACCCCAGAAGATCAGCGAAAAGAGATTGTCTTCGGCAATGGCGCGGCGGAGCAGGCTGTCCGGACCGATGACACGATCCTGCCCCTCAAAATCATCGAGGGTTTCAGGCCGCATCCTGTCCGCCAGGGGACGCGCCACCGTTGCCGTCTCCGGCTGCCGATCATCAAACAGGTCCACGAAATGCCCCGCTCCTCAAGAATCCATTACCATACCATTCGACCGTCCTTACCGGGGCACAATACCATACTTTGAGAAAATTCTACATGCCCTTGCGCTTCGTAACGGCATCCGCTATCTCGAGTATGGTGGTCACCTTGTCCTTGGGCGGCGTATTGAAACAGTGCTCCCACTGCTCATCCGTGAGAAACACCCTCAGATGTTTCTCGACCGGTATCAGGTCCTGCCAGCAGCGGAGCGTCCTCTGGCAGGGGAGATCACCCTGTTCGCGCCTGCAGTAGGCAAAGGTAATCTCCCCACCCAGCCGGGGACATCGCAACACCAGATGATCAAATCTGTCCATAACAATCCCATTTTTTGGTCTGAAAGCTACAGGTGATCCAGGTGCAGCATAAAGATTCAGACCTTCAGCGTTCAATTCTTTCTACGGTTTCGGAAACTGTCCGACCGTCTTCTTCGCCCGTTCGATCTCATCATCCGGGAGTTGGTAATCGGTCAATTTTCCGGAGAGATAGGCATCATACGACGCAAGATCGATCAGCCCGTGGCCGCTCCAGTTGAAGAGGATGACCTTCTCCTTCCCCTCCTCCTTCGCCCGTTTCGCCTCCTGAACCACGGCCGCAATGGCATGGTTCGTCTCGGGAGCGGGGATGAAGGCCTCGGACCGGGCCCACTGTATCCCTGCCTCGAATGTCTCAAGCTGATGATACGAACGGGCCTCAATGATACCCTCTTTCACGAGGTGGCTGATAATCGGTGCCATACCGTGGTATCTGAGCCCCCCCGCGTGAATCGGGGCCGGCACGAAATCGTGGCCGAGAGAGTACATGGCGAGGAGCGGCGTG
>CAZNBR010000020.1:0-20802 GCA_964571315.1 uncultured Syntrophaceae bacterium | reverse complement strand
TACAGGAAGACATCAATAGAAATTCCATCTGGAGACTTTTTGAGATAACCTAGCGGTATTCGAGGTACAGCAACATATTGTTGCCTCTTTTCTTCGGGGGATAGATATACTGTTCCCTGAATACGTTGGTGGTGTAAAAGAAAATTAGCAATTTGAGATATTGTGATATAGGATTGATAACCCGCACAGCGTGCCGGGAAATAACACGTAACAAAGGAGAAAGCAATGGGATTGTCACCGCATTGGTGCGGGGTATGTTATTTCTCCGGGAGTAAAGGATGAGTATGCAACAGGATATCAGTATCGTTTTTGACCATGTCCACGTCATCAGTGAGAACCCTCAGTCAGCCGCGTCGTGGTACGCCGACATGCTGGGTGGCAAAATCGTCGCGAGTGTTGAAACTCGCGGTGCTCCGCAATATGTAGTCGCCTTCAAGGGTGCCACCATCATCGTCCGTGGTCAGAGACCGGGCGAGCGGATGGGCAGAAGATCGGGTTTGCAGTGGGGCACCGATCACTTTGGCTTTCACGTGTCGGGGGATTTTGACGGTTTTTGCGATGAACTCAGAAAGAAGGGGGTCATCTTCACGGTGGAACCCGTGGACTTCAGTGCGAGCCTGCGTCTCGCCTTTATTGAGGCGCCCGACGGTATGATCGTCGAGCTTCTCCAGCGGAAAGAGTAAACAGTCAGGGCCTTGCCTCTTTATTCTCAATACATCTTATACATGAGAATACGGAAGGGATGATTCAAAAAAAATGAACCTGTCCCGGAAATGCGTTTTCCCGAATTGGATTGACATACAAGACCGAGTTCCTTATACTTTTACAAAAGCAATGTCTTATCAAAAGGATGTACTTGACACAAAAACCTTCTTCACAGAGTCTATATACTGCGTGGCAAGTTCCAATGAACAAAAACCGCAATAGAGGAGCTTTGAACATGGCAAAAAACAACTCTTTAAAAAAAATAAGCAGAAGAAAATTTTTAAAAATATCCGCCCTGGCTACGGCGGGAGTTCTTACCGGTTTTCACACAGTTCAAGCATCAACGCCTACTGCCGAATTAATCCTGATAAATGGGAAAATTATCACCGTGGATGCCAAAGACTCCATTATGGAGGGCGTGGCGGTTAGAGGCGGTAAAATCATTGATACGGGAATAGCAGAAAAAATTTCTAAATACATAGGGACCCAGACAAAAGTTATTGATCTGCAAGGTAAAACGGTGACCCCGGGTTTGATTGATTCCCATGCGCACCTGCCGCCATTCGGCCTGAGAGAATCCGGAGCATGGGTGAAACTCCAGGGGATGGAAACGAAGGAGGAAATCATCGAAGCCCTTGCGGAACGAGCCCGGGTTGCCCCGGCAGGCACGTTTATCAATGCCTGGGGCGTGGAGAGTAATTCTCTCTCCTTCATGGACAAGAGAGATCTTGACAAGGTCACGTCACGCCACCCTCTCCTTGTGGTTCACACAGGGGGCCAGTGGGGCTTTGCCAACACGCTGGCGCTCAATACCGCGGGAATTGACAAAAACACTGTCAGCCCACCGGGAAGCCGCGTGCAAAAAGGCAATGATGGAGAACCAACGGGACTCCTCATCCATTATCCCGCCCTCTACCTCGTGAGAAAGTACATGCCGATCATGAGTGACGACAATGCGAGGGCATGTATACGCCATGCAGCGGAACTCTATGCTCAAGAAGGGGTCACCACGATCCATGACAACTTCCTCATGGTTGCAGAAATCGGTTCGACAAAATTCATCAAGGCATACATAGATCTGGTACAAACAAAGACACTCCCAACGAGGATCAAGCTCTGGCCGTACCTTCCGAACCTCAAATCGGCCACGCTGGTAATGGACGACCTTTTCTCGGGAAAAGACCCGGTGGCTGATTCTCCTGTCTTTGCTCTCGCTGTCCTGCGCAAGCATCTGCCGGCGCTTTTTGACGAAATGTGGGGAGGGCTGAAGATCGCCATAGACGGCGGAGGGCAGACCAGCCTCTGGTCCCGCAATCAGCGGGCGCTGCCACTCCATTCAACGGCAGACCTCAAGGCAATGGTGACAATGTTTCACAGGGCAGACCAGCAGGTGAGTGCACACGCGATAGGAGACAAGGCGGTGGACCTCTTTCTTGACTCGATCGAGGCAGCCCAGAAAGACCACCGGCGAAGCGATGCAAGACATCGCATTGAGCATGCCCTCCTCCCTCGATCAGGTTCTCTGGAGCGTATAAAGAGACTGGGGGTTGTCATCTCGACACATCCTCAATGGATTTATTTCTGGGGACACAAATTTAGAATGCCGAACAGTGGAGCGGCAATACCTCTGAACAGTTATCTCAAGGAGGGCATTCCTGTAGCTTTTGGAGCTGATCCGCCTGCTTTTCCTTTATACCAGCCACAGATAGCACTCTGGCAAGCAATAAAGAGAACAACTAAAGGGGGATCACGTTTCGATTCGTCAGAAAGTATCTCTATTCAGGAAGCTTTAAAGATGCAGACGATGGGAAGCGCATATTCTGGTTTTCAGGAAAGAGAAATCGGTTCCATTGAGATAGGTAAGCTTGCCGATATGGTCGTCTGGAATCGTGATTATTACAGTGTTTCCAAAGATGAAATAAAGGATGTAAAAGCAGTCATGACCTTTGTGGGTGGAAAAAGTGTATATGAAAAGGGGGACAGTTAATGTTCCTTTCGCATCAATCTTCCTTTTTGCATTTGATCGGTGAAAGGGAGGCAAAATGCTGATCAGACTCACTACGCGGACAACAAGAATTCATTTCGTAATCATCAACATCTGGGCTTTTCAAAGTTATTTAGTAACAGGTGGCCCCCCACCTCTTATCTTGAAACGCAAACCATCGACCCTGTATCATGGCAAATCGGCCAAATAGTGCCATCGACCATTTCCTGCCGTATGAGGGGAGAATTAAGTGAAAAGTTACCGAAAAGAGCTCTGGTTTGACGTGCCCTCACGCAGGGGGTTTGTCAATATTACGCCGCAGGTGAATGAATGCCTGCGCGAGAGCGGGATCAGGGAGGGGCTTCTCCTGTGCAACGCCATGCACATAACGGCGTCGGTCTTTATCAATGACGATGAGCCGGGACTCCATCAGGACTATGAAGAGTGGCTGGAAGGGCTCGCCCCCCATGAGCCGGTTTCTCAATATCTTCATAATAGGACAGGCGAGGACAATGGAGACGCCCACCTGAAGCGGCAGGTCATGGGGAGGGAGGTCGTCGTGGCTGTCACGGAGGGGAGGCTCGATTTCGGCCCCTGGGAGCAGATCTTCTACGGCGAGTTTGACGGGAGAAGAAAAAAGCGGGTCCTCGTCAAGATTATCGGCGAGTGAGGGGACTTTGAAAACTCGCGTACCGGGGCCTCCGGGATTTTCGGACGGTCTAAAATAAAACTATCCGTTGACAAATATCTATCTTCGTGTATGAAGTGAAGGGCACGGAATAGGTGGGGGAGGACGCGCAGGACGGCTGGTGTTGTCCTCCCGGTTGTACGTATTGTATTCCATTCAAAGAACAATGCCCGGAAAAGGGCACATTATGAAAAATGCTAAGGAGGAATGAAATGGCTTACAAGTATGAAAAGTTGGTAGTCGAACAGGACGGTATGGTAGTGGTCGCGGCAATCAATCATCCGCCGGCAAATTCCATGGGGCAGGGTGTTTTAAGAGACATCAACGACCTGCTCGACAAATGTGAAAAGGACGACGGTGTCCGTGTTATCATCCTGACCGGTACGGGTGAAAAGCTCTTTTCCGCCGGGGCGGACATTACTGAATTCGCCGATCTCCAGAAGGGGAAGGTTCCCAAGTACAACGGCAACGAGATCTATTTCAAGATCGAGGAATATCCGAAGATTATCATCGCCGCGATGCAGGGCGGCGCCTACGGCGGCGGCCTCGAGCTGGCCTGCTGCTGCCACCTGAGAATTATGGCTGAAGAGGCGACGCTTGGTCTTCCGGAAGTGAAGTTGGGTCTCAATCCCGGTTGGGGCGGCACGCAGCGTCTTCCCCGCTTTATCGGCAAAACGAAGGCGCTGGAGTTGATGCTGACGGGTAACTTCATGCCCGCGAAGGACGCCTTGGCCCTGGGTCTGCTCAATAAGGTGGTTCCGAAGGATCAGGTAGTGGAAGAGGCCAAGAAACTGGGAAAGAAACTCGCAGCCGGCGCCCCCGTGGCACAGCGTGAAATCATGAAAGCGGTCAGACTCGGACTGGAAACGAACCTCCGACAGGGTGTTCTTGAGGTCGAGCATGCGGCCAGCAAGACGCTCCAGTTCACGGAGGACTTCAAAGAAGGGGCAAAGGCATTCCTGGAGAAGAGGCCGCCCAATTTCAAGGGCCGCTAAACCGTATCGGTTATTTGATATAGTAAAGTGTAAAACCGCGTGTCCCTCCCTTCGGGGAGGGACATTTTTTATGCCCGACGGTTTTTTACCCCTGCATGGTAAACCTCTTTTCGGAATCGGCCATATCCAGGGCGAGAATTCCCCCGGGATTCATGATGTTGTTGGGATCGAAGTGCCTCTTGCGCGCCTTGAAGACCTCGATCCGGTTTTCCGATCTGGCCTTCCAGCCAGGGGGCGAACAGTTTCCCTATCCCGTGGTGGTGGCTTATGGCGGCCCCCGATCTCTGGATGGCGTCAAGGACACTCCGGTGATAGTCCACGAGCTCGTCCCTCCCCATCCTTCCGATGAAGATGAAGTAGAGATTGGCCCCCTGCGGATAGAAGTGGAAACAGTTCGACATGCAGACCGTCCGGGGCCGGCTCTTGCAGTATTCCCGGACGTGGGCATGGACATACCTGAGCTGCTCCCAGATGACGGCGCATTCAAGGGTATTGATGATAATGCCGAAATCCTGCAGGACCTCCCGCGTCGCGTTGTTTTGTCTTGAGAAATATGGTGTTTGAAAATGATTTATGTTAGATTGCACTTCGCAATCTGAAAAAACCGATTGGGGAGATTATGAAAACAGACACTATCAAGGACTTTATCCTTCGCCACTTCAGGCACTTTAATGCCGCCGCCCTTGTCGATGCGGCGGAGGGGTACCGGGGGTTTATATCTTCGGACGGACGGATGTTGATGGCGATTGCCGGAGCCATGAGCACCGCGGAGATCGGCCTCTCTCTGGCCGAAATGATACGCAGGGATAAGGTGCACGCGATCAGTTGCACGGGCGCCAATCTGGAGGAAGATGTCTTTAACCTGGTGGCGCATGATTATTACGTCCGCATCCCCCGTTACCGGGATCTGACCCCTTCAGACGAGCGGAAACTTCTTGAGCGTCAGTTGAATCGGGTGACCGACACCTGTATCCCCGAGGAAGAGGCGATGAGGCGCATCGAACATAAGATGCTGGAGGCATGGGTGGAGGCGGACCGGAAGGGGGAGCGCCTTTTCCCGCACGAGTTTTTCTGCCGCCTCCTGCGCGATGGGAAGTTCGAACCGTATCAGATTGATCCCGCAGACAGCTGGCTCCTTGCCGCGTGTGAAAAGAATCTGCCGGTGTTTGTGCCCGGCTGGGAGGATTCCACCCTCGGCAATATCTACGCCTCGCACTGTCTCAGGGGGGACGTCCGCAATGTGAACACCGTGCGCGGCGGGATCGAGTATATGATGTCTCTGGCACAGTGGTACCAGGATACCTGCAAGGACCATCCGGTCGGGTTTTTCCAGATAGGGGGAGGAATTGCGGGTGACTTTCCCATCTGCGTGGTGCCGATGCTGAGGCAGGATATGGGTCTGAAAGACGTAAAGCTCTGGAGCTACTTCTGCCAGATCAGCGATTCCACCACCAGTTACGGTTCCTATTCCGGGGCCGTGCCGAACGAAAAGATCACCTGGGAAAAGATTGCCATGGACACGCCCAGCTACATCATCGAGTCGGACGCCACCATCGTGGCGCCCCTCATCTTTGCCTATGTCCTGGATTCGAAATGATAGCCGCCTATATGTAGGGGAATATGCGTTCTATGATAAACTGGAAGTTTCGTTTTACGTTTTCGTTCCCGACGATGATCCCCATGTGCCCCGGCAGGAGATAGTCAACATCAAGCCGTGAAAGCGTCAGGATGCTTTTCTTCAGAAGAGCGCCGTTCCCTCCGGGAAAGTCCGTTCTCCCGATGTTCTGATCGAAGATCACGTCCCCCGGGAAGAGCGCCTTTCGGGAGGGCCAGTACAGGGAGATTGATCCCGGCGAATGGCCGGGTGTGTGTACGATCTCGAAATCTTCATTCCCGAGTTTGACGGTTCCCTCCTCCAGAGGCATGTCTATGTCGACCTTCGGGGTATCCAATCCGAACATCCCGTACATGTGCCCGCCGATATCATTCAGGAAGGCGATGCCGTCCCCGTGCATCCCTATCTGTATATTTGTATTGTCATTAAAGGCCTCGGACGCCTCGAAGTGATCGGGGTGTGAATGGGTATTGATGATATACCGGATCTTCTCCGGATCGATTCCGTCCTCCTCCATTCTCTTGAGAAGGTCGGGAAGAAATACCGTGAGACCCGGGTCTATAAGCGCCCCGACGCTCCCTCCAATGAAAAAGCTGTTACAGTTGTTTTCAAGTGGATTTGTCCACTCATACACATAGATATCATTGTCTAAGTTCATTATTTCTCCTTATTTCTTTTTGGGCAGGTAAAGCAGGGGGTCTTTGGCCCTGTTTTGACGTCGTATTTCAAAGTTCAGATAGGATTTGTCTGTCTTTTCTTCTTTCCCCAGGGTTCCGATCTGTTCTCCCTTCTTGACAGTGGTTCCGGCGCTTGCCATCCGTTCCTTTAGTTGAGAATAAACGGTCGAATAGGTATCGTTATGCTTTATAATGATAGTTTCTCCAAAATATTTCATGGGTGCGGAGTAGGTTACCGTTCCGCCTGCGGCCGCCAGTACGGACGCTCCTTCCACTCCGTCTATCTTGATCCCGTTATGCCGCATTCCTTTGTATGTGCCGAATTTTGAGGATACCGTACCCTCTACCGGCCATATGAAACGGGGCCGGTAGGATTCCTGAGGAGACGCAGGGGCATTCTTTTCCGATATGACGGTGGAGACCGATGGCTTAGCTGCCCCGGTAGGTCCCAGGGTTTCCTCCCGAACCGTGTGGGGAACCTCTTTCGTCGCTGTTGCCGTGTCCTGTGTTTCGGGCGTGTCGGGTGTGATGGAGATGGGTTGTGCCGCATTGGGGATAAAGAGCGTGCTGCCTGCCCCGATAGCGGTGTCAGACAGATTGTTCGCCCTGGCGATCTCGTCGGGATCGCAGTTGTAGGCCCGCGCTATTCTCCACAGGGTTTCACCCTTCTTCACGCTGTGATACACGCCGCCCGTCCTGGGCGTCGTCGCACAGGCGGTTATGAACAGGAGAATAAGAAGAAATGTAAACAAGGTTTTTCTGTCGCGCAGCATAGCCCCTCGATTATAGAATATACTTGATTAATATAAAACCCCCGATCAGAAGCAGCACAAAGACAATGGCCAGAATATTGAAATAACGGTCTATAAACAGCTTGATACTTGGGCCGAATTTGTATATCAGCCACCCGACCAGGAAAAACCGCGCGGATCTGCTTATCGCTGAAGCGATGAAAAAGATGATGAAGTTTATCTTAAATGCGCCCGCCGATATGGTAAAGACCTTGTAGGGAAGAGGCGTAAAACCGGCTATCCCGACGGCCCACGCGTTGTAACGGTTGTACAGGTCGCCTACCACGGCGTATTGCTGTGTAAAGCCGTAAAAATCAACTATACGAAGTCCGATCAGGTCCATGAACTGGTACCCGATCATATATCCGATCACACCGCCGAGCAGTGAGCCCGCGGAGCAGATCAGCGCGTACCGGAAGGATCTGACCGGGATGGATATCGCCAGGGCAATCAGCAGGACGTCCGGCGGTACCGGGAAAAAACTGGATTCCGCCAGCGCGAGGAGAAAGAGTGCCCATGACCCGTAGGGTGTTTCAGCCCAGTGAAGAACCCAGTCGTATAGTCTTCTCAGCATATCCTATGTCAATCCTTCCACCCGTGTTCTCCTATGAGAGCAACAAAGCGGCATCCGCAGATATCTTCCGTTCTGAGATCATCCGGCTCTTTGGACAGGCGCGTTACCTTCACCAGTGTCTGCGAGCTTCGGCCTCCTACGGGAATGATCAGCTTTCCCCCGACGGCCAGTTGCCCCGTGAGGGTTGCGGGGATCTTCGGGGAGCCGGCGGTGGTTATGATCGCGTCGAAGGGAGCCTCTTCACTCCACCCGTACGTTCCGTCTCCGACCCTGATCAGTATATTGTAGTAGCCCAGCGAATCCAGTGTCCGTTGCGCCCTGAAGGCAAGGGAGGCTATCCTCTCGATCGAAAACACCCTTTCGGCCAGCTCCGCCAGGATGGCCGTCTGATATCCGCAGCCGGTTCCTATTTCCAGAACCTTTTCGGTCCCTTTCAATTCAAGCGCTTCGGTCATGAGTGCAACGATATAGGGTTGCGAGATGGTTTGCCTGGAACCTATGGGCAGAGGACTGTCGGAATATGCCTGGTCCTGGAGACCCTCATCCACAAAGAGATGTCTCGGGACCGCTGCCATCGTCTTTAATACCCTCTCATCAGAGATGCCTCTCGCCGTGAGGTGGGTATCGATCATCCGGGTTCTTTGTCTGTTATATCTGTTCACGGGTTCTGCTCAAGTACTTTCTCTTGGGGGGAATCCTGTATATCTCTTCGACCCATGTGTGCCTCCGGAACCCCATAGCCTCTCGTGTGATTACGAGATAGCGATATCTCAGCTTGGCATACTCTCGTGCCCTGTTGTATCGGGATATCTCCCCGTTTATCCTGGCATATAATTTTCCGATAGTGTCCGGTTCTTCATTTTCGGTGAGCGTATTGATATCCTCTACGCTGTTGTCGACAATTTTTCCGAAAGAGGTCAGTTTCCGGAGGGCATCGGACAGTGCTTCACCCGTGCGGTAAAGGACATCGGCTCTTTCCTGAAATATCTCCTCTGTTGTCTTTTCGAATCCGGTTTTTTGCATATCATATTTTTGCGGGTATGGGATGGTTGGGATACGAAAGATACGAGTAGCTACCATGTAGCAGGCTGGTTTTCAACAAAAAAGCGTCTTACCGCGAACGATTGACTTTGTCCGGGATGTCACTATACTATGGGCATGTGCGGATCAGACGATTGACAGAGGAGGGACGAACATGGAGATGAAAATCGATAATACGGTGATTGTCCTTGCACTGGGAGATATAACAGGGGAAGAGACGGATGCCATCGTGAATGCCGCGAATTCGGGACTCCGGGGCGGCGGGGGAGTGGACGGCGCCATACACCGGGCGGGAGGCCCCTCCATTATGGAGGAGTGCAGAAAGATCGGCTCCTGTCCCACCGGCCAGGCGGTGGTTACCGGCGGGGGGAATCTCAAGGCCCGGTATGTCATACACACGGTGGGACCGGTTTACCGGGGGGGCAGTCAGGGAGAATCGGATCTCCTCAAGAGCGCCTACCGGGAGAGCCTCAAAAGGCTGACGGACAAGGGACTGAAAAGCGTGTCCTTCCCAGCGATCAGCGCGGGGGTGTACGGCTATCCCCTGGAGGAGGCGGCGCGCATCGCCCTCACAACCACCATCGATTATGTGAAGGACCATCCGGGGATAGAGCTGGTCAGATTTGTCCTGTTCAGTCAGGATATATACGATGTATTCTTGAACGAACTGAAGAAAATGATGTGATGTGTGCTTACGGCCTACCCGTCCGAACGTTTCTTGCAGACTACACCCTCCGAGCGAGGCACGCACTCCCCTGAAAAGGCTCAAAGGAAATGATTCCGGGAAACCGTTGCCCCCTGTATCATGCCGGGGCGCAGGTGCTCGCCGCTGCCGTGGTCCCCTGCGTCATGAACACCGGGCGGCGGTGTCTATTTTCTTGACATAATCAGACGATGAAGATAGCATTCCTCGCTTTGCACATCTCTTTCTGGAAGGGTAATACACATGACGGCAAGTAAAAATATACAGAGGGTTCTTGTTGCCAACAGGGGTGAAATAGCCCTGCGGGTTATCCGGACGGTCAAGGAACTGGGACTTGGGGCCGTGGCCGTTTACGAGAACCCGGATAAAGAATCGATCTTTATCAGATTTGCTGATGACGCTATCATGATAGGCGATGGTCCGAGGAAGGATTATCTTAACATTGACAGGATGATCTGGGCGGCCCGCAAGAGCGGCGCCGATGCGATACACCCCGGGTACGGTTTTCTTGCGGAGAATCCCGATTTCCCCAGAGCCTGCGTGGAGGCCGGCATAACCTTTATAGGACCTCCTTCCAGTGTGATCCATGACCTGGGCAACAAGAATATTGCCCGAAGCATCATGGACAAGGCGGGCATACCGATCATACCGGGCACCGGTAACCTTTCTCCCGGGGAAGAAGGGGCACAAGAGGCGATTGATTTTGGTGAGAAATGCGGATATCCGCTTATGCTGAAGGCATCATCCGGCGGAGGGGGCAGAGGGATCCGAAAGGTCAAGGATGCCAAAGACCTGTTGGTTCAGATACCCCTGGCACGGTCGGAAGCCCTGCATGCCTTTAATGACGGGAATATTTATATAGAGAAATGTATCGAAAACCCCCGTCATGTCGAGATTCAGATACTGGCGGATCAGCACGGGAACGTCATCCATCTCGGCTCCCGCGATTGTTCAATCCAGCGCAGACATCAGAAGCTGATAGAGATCGCGCCTGCTGATCTTCCGGCCGATGTTCTTGCATCGATGTGTAAGACGGCCATACTCGCGGCCCGGGAGGCCGGTTATATCAATGCGGGGACCGTCGAGTTCCTGGTCGATCCGGCCACGAACGAGTTCTGGTTTATGGAGATCAACACTCGACTTCAGGTTGAGCATACGGTCACCGAAGTGCTGACCGGTATAGATATCGTGAGAGAGCAGATCATGATAGCTCAGGGAGAGCATCTGGAGCTTCCCGAAGTGCGGTTTCACCTCCTGGGGAAGTCTATCCAGGTACGGGTGAATGCGGAAGACCCGAGAAACAACTTCATGCCGGAAGGCGGAAAAAGGGTGGAGGTGTATCAGTCTCCGGGGGGCCCCGGTATACGGCTGGATGGGATCGCATATCAGGGATACAAGATTCCCACGGACTATGATTCGCTTCTGGTCAAGATGACCGTTCGTAGTCACAACTGGGAGCAGGCGGTGCAGCGTCTGAAGAGGGCGTTGAATGACTTTCTGATTGTCGGTCCGAAAACGACGATACCCTTCTACCTGGCGATCTGCGATGAACCCGATTTCCGGAGGGGCGAATTCAATACATCGTATCTGGAAACGCACACGCAGGTGTTCGACTATCTGGAGAGTAAGCGGGAGGTTGCCAAGCTCTCGCAGTTAATCGCGGAGATCCATGCGAAGAAGATAAACCCTTATGCGTATTAGTAAGTTAGAAATTATTTCCTGCGGTTTTTGCAGGGGAGAATTTCGTAAACGCACTTATCCCGTTTGTCGGGGCTAGTAAGTTAGAAATTATTTCCTGCGGTTTTTGCAGGGGAGAATTTCGTAAACGCATTAGTAAGATAGAAGTTGCTTTCTACGAGAAAGCAACTTCGTTATCGCACTTATCCCCTTTAGTGGGACTTATCCCGTTTGTCGGGGCTAGTCCCTTAGTTGTAAAGTTCTTGCAAAAATGGCAAGAGAATTAAAAACAATCACGAAACCACGAAAAGAAAAAAAGCACGGAATCAAATCTTATTTTTCGTGTTTTCGTAACTTCTTGATGGTCTCGTAAAAAGTCAATTCCGATGAATATGTCATTTCGACCATGGGGAGAAATCTTATCTTTTAAGTATGTTACGGGTTAAAGATTTCTCGTTTCACTCGAAATGACAAGCTAAGAAGACTTTTTACGACTCCATCACTTCTTGCTTTCGTGATAAAAATATATCTTGTTTGGCTCCGACTTGTCCGGGTTAGGACCTGAAAGGAATAATAACAGTGCAGCAGACCATTAGTGAAAGAATTACACCCCGCGATCTGCGCGAGGGTGGGGCAGCCCATGTCCTCGGCAGGATCAGGGCTGGAGAAGGGTACTACATAACCAATACAGAGAGGGATCTTTCCCAATCCGACTTCAAAAACCGCATCATGCCGCATACGCAGGTCCTTGTCTCCAAGGAGAGAAATGATGCCGGGTATCTCTCCCTCGAGATATCGGGGGGGGCATCGGTTCACGTGGACATGCTGCGCAGGCAGATTAATCCCCTTGAAAAGCTGGAGATGCTCAGTTCATTGATGCCCGATACGATGTTTCAGACACTCTGCAGGGGGATCAATCTCTTCGGCTACCGGCCCTATCCTGAAAATGTGATTCGGCTGACGGTCCGGAGCTTCGCCCGCTATGTCCATCTCTGGAGGGTTTTCGATTTTCTCAATTACATACCCAACATGACGGCGGTCTTTGAGGAGGTGAAAGGGGCGGGCTGCATCCTGGAGCCCTCGATATGTTTCTCGACGGGACCGGAACACACCGACGAGTTCTACGTGGGGAAGGTGGGGGAGATACTTGCCATTACCGGCGACGATATCATCCTCTGCATCAAGAACCATGGCGGCCTGGGTTCACCCAAGAGGATCGGTGACCTGGTGAGTTCCATACTGGACAGGTATCCGGATCTCATCATCCATTATCACGGCCACAACACGGACGGAAATGATGTGGGGAGGATCGTCGAAGCCGTTCGGAACGGGGCGAAAATCGTGGATGCGGCAGACCATGCCTTCACCGGCTTCTACGGGCCTCCACCGATATTGACGGTCATCGACACACTGGATGAATACGGCCATCGTCCGTTGGGCATTGACCGGCAGGCCGTTATCGATACCTCGAATAAGCTCCGCCCGGAGAGGGAGTATTACAGGGACCTCGAGTCTCAGTTTCTCGGATTTGACCCCACCGTCCAGGTCCACAAGCTTCCCGGGGGGGCTACTGGATCGAGTTTCGAGCAGGCGGTCAAAGGCAATTTTCTGCACCTGATGTCCGAGATCCTCCAGAAAGAACTGCCCCGTGTCCAGACCGAGCTGGGAAACTGGTGGAGCGTGACCCCGGGTTCGCAAATCCTGTGGACCACGGCTGTCAACAATATCCTGAGCGGAAAGAGGTATAAAGACGCGAATGACGACCTGAAAAACCTGATGCTGGGGCGGTACGGCGAGCTTCCCTTTTACAAACCATCCGATGACGTGTATGAGGCGGTATTCGGGCCGGACTGGAAGGAGATAACGCAGAGGGAAAAGGGGTACCAGAAGATCGAGGACATCGATCTGGACGTGGAAAAGAAGGTCCTCGAACATCGCCTGGGACGGGCGGCCACGGAAGACGAGTTCGCCCTGTATCTGCAGCACCCCAATGATGCCGTAAACTTCTTTAAATTTGAGGAGAAGTACGGAAAGACGTGGGTGCTGCCCCCCGGCGTGTGGTTTAAGAAGGGTGGATTCAACCTCGACGAAAAAATTGAATTTTTAGATGCTTACGGGAAGCACCATATCATAGAGATCGGGCCGAAACAAACGACGAAGACGGGGGATGCCGTTGTCTATCTGAACATCAACCACCACCCGGAGCACATACTGACGGAGCTTGAACAGGAAGGCGGGGGGAAGAAACGGAAGGTTGAGCTTTCAGCCAAGGAGATAGGAAAGCTTGCGCAATCGGGGGATGTCAGATCACCCATAAAGGGAACGGTTAGTGAAATTCCCGTTACGGAGGCGGAAGAGGTCTCGGCAGGGCAGATACTGATTGTTCTTGAAGCGATGAAAATGCTCAACAACATAATCTCCGAGATAAATGGAGTAATCACAGAGGTGCTGGTATTACCGGGAGATCAGGTAGACGTAGGCGATCCCCTCATATCGGTCGAAAAAAGGGCATAGAAGCCTCTGCAAGAAGGGGGGGGTCACATAAAAGGTGTGATGCGGTTCATTGCGCTCATCCATAATTCTCAGTATAGTTTATATCAAAGTTGATGGAGTCGTAAAAAGTCTCCTTAGCTTGTCATTTCGAGTGAAACGAGGAATCTTTAAAACGTAACATGCTTAAAAGATAAGATTTCTCCCTGCGGTCGAAATGACACATTCGCTGAATTTGACTTTTTACAAAGCCGTCAAAGTTGGTTATCTTCAATAATCTTTTCTTGACATTTAAGCTATCTATGGTAGCCTCCGCCAAGGTGTGTTGGAAGTGCGGGTATAATCCGCAGGCACTTTCGGGCTCATTGAAGACGGATTTATGAGATATTGACGACGCCTGAAAACCGATAGGGTTTTCAGGGAAGTTTTCGAGGGGCGGGGGTTCCGAAACGGTTCGCGCTGAAAGTTGCATGAGAGGATCTGGGATGGGAAATAAATACTATACCATTCTTGCTATTCCCCAGGGGAAGGGATCAATAAAAAAAGTAAGGATTTCGGCAACACTCCTATCGTTCATCTCCATTCTCATAATAACAGCTTTATTGTCTATATGTTACCTTTCCTATAGTTACTTAGAAACCAGAGCCGATCTCGAAAAGCTTGCCAGGTTGGAGCAGGTAACCTCTTTTCAGAGAGACCGTCTCGATTTTCTGGCGAGTAAGGTGAGCGATTTTGAGAAAAAGATGATCCACCTGGCACAATTCGATAAAAAGATACGGATCATGACGAATCTTGACAATAGTCGTAACGGCAGCCAGATGCTCGGTGTCGGGGGTCCGGTCCCCGGAGAGGAAAAGTCGATTTCGCGTTCGGCGAAGGTGGAATCCGATCTTATTGATAAAATACATGAAAATATGGATGAACTGCTTGATGAAGCCGCCCTTCAAAGAGACCGCTTTGCAGAACTACTCGAATTTCTTGGAAAGCAGAAGTCAATACTGGCCTCTACACCATCCATATGGCCTGTGATCGGCTGGACAACCTCAGAATTTGGATACCGGGTCTCACCCTTTACGGGAATGAGGGAGTTCCATAGAGGTATCGACATAGCAACAGAGATCGGCAAGGAGGTTGTGGCCCCTGCGGATGGTGTTGTCGTCAGTGCATCGGAAGAGAGGGGCATGGGGAACATGGTTGAGATAAGCCATTGGAATGGCGTGGTAACCGTCTACGGCCATCTCCTGAAAAAGGGTACCATAAAAAGGGGACAGAAGGTAAAAAGAGGGGACATAATCGGGTATGTAGGTAACTCCGGCAGGAGCACCGGCCCTCACCTCCACTACGGTGTTTGTGAAAATGGCATCTATATCGATCCACGCAGATACCTTTTTTAACATTGGAGTGGCCCTGGCCGTCACCAATCTGTTAAACACTCCCGGCAATATTTTGTTGCCGGGTTTTTTTGTGGTGTGATTATGCTCAATTATCTATTGAGAAAGATTTTCGGAAGCAAAAACGACAGAGAAATAAAGCGCCTGAGCGCTGTCATGCGGGAAGTGAGTGACCTGGAACCCCTGATGGAGGGGTTGACCGACTCCGAACTGAAGGCGAAGACACCCTACTTCAAAGAGAAACTTACGGGGGGCGCCTCTCTGGATGACATCCTCGTGGAGGCGTTTGCCGCTGTCAGGGAGGTCTCAAAGAGAACGCTGAAGATGCGCCCCTTTGATGTGCAGGTGATAGGCGGTATCGTCCTGCATGAGGGAAAGATCGCGGAGATGAAAACGGGCGAGGGGAAGACCCTGGCGTCAACGATGCCGGTCTACCTGAATGCATTGACCGGCAGGGGCGTCCACGTGATTACCGTGAATGACTACCTGGCAAAGAGGGACGCAAACTGGATGGGACCCATCTATGAATTTCTCGGTCTCTCCGTTGGCGTGATTGTCCATGGGATCAATGATACCGAGAGGCGGAGTGCTTACAGTTGTGATGTCACGTACGGGACAAACAACGAATTCGGGTTCGACTACCTGCGCGACAACATGAGTTTCCAGCTTGAAAATTATGTCCAGAGGAAGTTTTATTACGCCATCGTCGATGAGGTTGACAGTATCCTGATCGATGAGGCGAGAACCCCCCTCATTATCTCCGGACCGTCTGAAGAGTCCACCGACAAGTATTACCGGATCAATCAGATCATCCCCCGTCTGAAAAAAGATCAGGATTATACAGTAGACGAGAAGAACAGAACGGTTATCCTGACGGAAGAGGGAGTGGCCAAGGCTGAAAGGCTTCTCAATGTTCAGAATCTGTATGAACCCGGAAATATGGAGATCCTCCACCATGTAAACCAGGCGCTAAAGGCGCATACTCTCTTCAAAAAGGATATCGATTACCTCGTCAAGGACGGACAGGTTATTATCGTGGATGAGTTCACGGGGAGGGTGATGCCCGGCAGGAGGTACAGCGACGGTCTCCATCAGGCCCTTGAGGCGAAGGAAAAAGTCAAGATAGAGCGGGAAAACCAGACGCTGGCCTCCGTGACCTTCCAGAATTACTTCAGGATGTATGAGAAGTTGGCTGGGATGACCGGAACGGCGGATACGGAGGCGACGGAGTTTAAAAAGATATACAACCTCGATGTGGTTGTTATCCCAACCAATATGCCGATGATACGGACCGATCATACGGATGTTATCTATAAGACGGAAGAGGAAAAGTTTGAGGCTGCCATCGAAGAGATAAAGGCGCTGCATGACCAGAATCGGCCGGTCCTGGTGGGGACCATCTCCATCGAAAAATCGGAGCTTCTCAGCCGACATCTCTCGAAAAGGGGAATCAAGCACAACATCCTGAACGCCAAGAATCATGAGAAGGAGGCGGAGATCATCGCCCTGGCGGGACAGCCGGGGGGCGTTACGATATCCACCAACATGGCGGGGAGGGGTACCGACATCAAACTGGGGGAGGGTGTAGCCGACCTGGGTGGCCTCCACATCCTGGGTACCGAGCGTCACGAGAGCCGGCGGATAGACAATCAGCTCAGAGGCAGGTCGGGAAGACAGGGGGACAATGGATCGTCGCGGTTCTACCTGTCACTTGAGGATGATCTCCTCAGGATATTCGGGGCCGAAAGGATATCGTCCGTTATGGACAGGATCGGTGTGGAGAGGGGGGAGCCGATCGAGCACAATCTCATCAGCAAGGCCATTGAGGGCGCCCAGAGGCGGGTGGAAGGGCAGAATTTCGATATACGGAAACACCTCCTTGAATATGATGATGTGATGAACCGGCAGCGGCAGGTGATTTATGAGCAGCGCAGAGACGTCCTTGACGGAAGCGACCTGTGGTCGACGGTTGATGATATGCTGCAGGAAATCGTTGAAGATCTGGTCTGCGATTATCTGGACGAGAAGGTGCGGCCGGACGAATGGGATCTTCAAGGCCTGAGTGATGCCGTATATAAGCAGTTTTTCCTGAGGTGGTCCCCCAATGGTTCAGACCGGGCTGATATGAACAGGGAAGATGTCATCACAGCGGTCATCTCGAATGTCACGAAACTTCTCCGAGACAAGGAGGAAAAATTCGGCAAGGACCTCATGGAGTACATCATGAAGGTCATTATGCTCCAGGTCATCGATTCTAACTGGAAGGACCACCTCCTCGGTATGGACCATCTCAAGGAGGGCATCGGTCTGCGCGGCTACGGGCAGAAAGATCCCGTCAGGGAGTACCAGAAAGAGGGATACGATATGTTCATGGAGATGGTGTATCGTGTCAAGGAAGATACCCTGCAGAAGCTCTGTATCGTGCAGGTACAGAGTGATGAAGATGTGAAGCAGATTAAGGAAAAACAGAAGAGGGATTATGTGATGAGCAGGGGGGACAGCGACGCGGCCCCGGCGACGGTAAAAAGAAAGAGTGAGAAGATAGGCAGAAACGCCCCCTGTCCCTGCGGCAGCGGCAAGAAATACAAGCATTGCTGCGGCAGATGACAGCGATGGAGACGACCATGCATGACAGTGTTCACGTTCCAGGATTTCTTGGCAGTTCAGTGGCCTCCGGCATAAAGAGCGGGGGAGGCAGGGATCTTTCCCTGATATCTTCGAAGGTTCCGGCCAGGGCGGCGGGTGTCTTCACCACCAACCGTTTTAAGGCGGCTCCTGTTGTCCTCGATATGGAAAGGATAAAAAAAGGCCGTGCCCAGGCCGTTGTGGTGAACAGCGGGAATGCCAACGCGGCGACCGGGGAGGAGGGACACAGGGACGCTGCCGCCATGTCGAGGGCCGTCTCCGAGAGTCTGGGCATAGAAGACGAGCTTGTTCTTGTTGCCTCCACCGGTATCATTGGTGAGAGGCTTCCCATAGAAAAGATCACCCGGGCGGCAGGGCCTCTTGTCGAGGGGCTGAGCGCTGACGGTATCCCCGCCGTTGCGGAGGGGATTATGACGACCGACCGGTTTCCGAAGAAAGAACACCGGAGACGTTCTGTTGGGGGGAAAGAAATCACCATCTGCGGTATCGCCAAGGGGGCGGGAATGATAGAGCCGAACATGGCGACGATGCTATCTTTTATACTGACGGATGCCGATATCGATCATGCCTGCCTGAACAGTGTCTTTAGAGAATCCGCCGACAGGAGTTTTAATGCCATATCGGTGGACGGATGCATGAGCACGAACGACACCGCCATCATTCTGGCCAACGGTGTTGCCGGAAACAGCCCCGTCCGTGAGACGTCGGGCGGTTTTACAGGGTTCAGGGAGGCCCTGTTCGATGTGATGGAGTCCCTCGCGAGGTCCATTGTGAGAGACGGAGAGGGCGCGACAAAGCTGATTGAGATCGTCGTCGAGGGTGCGAAGACGGCGGGAGATGCGAGAAAGATAGCGTATGCCATAGCACATTCCAACCTCGTCAAGACGGCGTTTTTCGGGGAGGATCCGAACTGGGGGAGGATTATATCGGCGGCAGGATCAACGGGAATCCCCTTCCCGACCGATTCGCTGGAGCTCTATATCGAGGACATACCGCTGTTTATACACGGCAGGGGAATCCCCGGAAAAGAGATTGCCGGGATCATGAAAAGGGATGCGATGCGGATTCTGGTGCGCCTTGGCATGGGAAAGGAGACATTCAGGATATACACGTCCGATCTTTCCCACGAGTATGTGGACATAAACGCGCTCTACCGCAGTTGATCCCGGCTGTTTTGCCTTGATTATTTATACGGGATGTGGTATCCCGCTCCAACTTATTATTACGCTCACCCCTTGATTGTCAGGGAGTTGCCTGGGACCTGAAGGTCCCCTGACAAGGTGATGGGGGTGGAGGGAAAAAACAACCAAGGAGAATTGTATGTCACAGGTATCAATGAAGATGTTGCTGGAGTCCGGGGTTCACTTCGGGCATCAGACAAACCGGTGGAATCCCAAGATGAAGCCCTATATATTCGGGGCAAGAAACGGCATCTACATCATAGATCTTCAGCAGACAGTCCAGATGTTTGATGCGGCCTATAATGCCGTAGTCGATACGGTTGCTTCGGGCAAGGAAGTCCTGCTGGTGGGCACCAAGAGGCAGGCGCAGGAATCCATCAAGACCGAGGCCGAGAGGGTGGGCATGCCCTATGTCAATCACCGCTGGCTTGGCGGAATGATGACGAATTTTGTAACGATAAAGAAGAGCGTAGACCGATTAAATCAGCTTGATGCCATGTTTGAGGATGAGAGCATCAGCGCATTCCCCAAAAAGGAGATACTGGGTCTTCAAAGGGAGAGAGATAAACTTCAGAAAGTTCTCGGCGGTATACGGAAAATGAAGGCCCATCCGGGGATCGTGTTTATTGTTGATCCCAGAAAAGAGGGTATCGCCGTCAAAGAGGCCGGAAAACTGGGAATTCCCATCGTGGCGATCGTCGACACCAATTGCAACCCGGATGATATTGATTATATCATCCCGGGTAATGACGATGCCATACGGGCCATAAAGCTGTTTTCCTCCAAGATCGCGGATGCCGCACTTGAAGGGAAAAAGAGGCGGGAGGAACGTATACAGGCAGAGAGTGACAAAGAGGAAACGCACGGGGACGAAGAGCAGGATGTTCCGGAGAGTGTTGAAAGCAAGGGAGAAGATATCCCCGAAGACGATGCCGAAGATATGAAGGCACAGGAAGGTGAAGAGGTAGAATAACATTGGAAATTACAGCATCTATGGTGAAAAAGCTGCGAGATAAAACAAATTCGGGCATGATGGATTGCAAGGAGGCACTTGCCTCCTCCGGCGGTGATCTTGAAAAGGCCGTTGAATATCTGAGAAAGAAGGGGCTGTCTGCCGCGACAAAGAGATCTTCGAGGGCAGCAAAGGATGGCATGGTGGAATCGTATATCCACATGGGCGGCAAGATCGGGGTCATGGTGGAGGTGAACTGCGAAACGGATTTCGTTGCCAAGACCGATAACTTCAGGGCGATGGTGAAGGATATTGCCATGCACATTGCTGCCGCAAATCCCACGTATCTGAAATCGGACGATATCCCGCAGGACGTTATGGAACGTGAACGGGGAATATATCGCGACCAGGCCCTGGCCTCGGGGAAACCTGAGAAGGTCGTTGACAAGATTATCGACGGCAAGATCAATAAGTTTTACGAGGAGGTATGCCTCCTGAATCAGAAATTCGTCAAGGACATGGATATCACGGTTCAAACGCTGGTGACCAACATGATCGCCAGTACCGGCGAGAATATGGTTGTGAGGAGATTCGCACGATTTCAGTTGGGTGAGGATATATAAGGATCAAAGACAGGGGAGTAAGGAGTAAGGAGTAAGGAGTAAGGAGTAAGGAGTAAGGAGTAAGGAGTA
>CAZNBR010000019.1:10512-21538 GCA_964571315.1 uncultured Syntrophaceae bacterium | reverse complement strand
TCGCTTTGACAAATATTACAAAGAGTTGTAACCACTCACACGGGATTCAGGATTAATGAAGCTCGATTTTTATAAGTCTTTGACGCAATAAAAAGTGCAAGCAGAATTAATACCAGTGAGCGCAGCGAATCGGCACAGGTGGGGAAATCTCACGTCTTATGAGCTCTGGAGCAACAGAAATGGGGGCTGAAACAATACAGAAAGCCCTGCGTATCGCCATGGATGTCCACAAATCGCTGTGTGTGAACCTGGGGAAGAGTTGTTCGCCTGTTAAACCGCATTTTCTCTTGACAGGGAGAGGCTGTACATGTTACCGAATAAATAACAAAATTCCTGATTAGCTTCCCGTGCGGCAGGGGATCCTTGCTGTGGAGTATGAGTGGAAGCGGTGATTCGCCAGTAGTTCCGGTTGACGATATCTTTACTGTCCGGGGGGGAAGTTAGTGATATTCGTTTCATCCTGCTACAATATGATCTCCGTGGTATCAGAACAACTCGTTGGTAAGGGCGCTTTGCCCGGCCTTTCACGCAGCCATTCAGAAGATTTCACTGATAATTCATCACACATCACCATGACTGCAGTGCGGGTTCCGGTTTTTATGGCACTTTTTTCATCCTGACCGGGTTTATGAAACCCCCGGCGCTTGTGGGAATGGCGCACGCGGGGATAATCAGAGAGTAGCATGCAACTACAATAAGGAGGGAAAGGCAATGGTAAAGAGATTCAGATTTGGTTTGTTTGTTGTCGCAGCACTTTCGCTGACGCTCTGCTTCGCGTCCACCGGGATGAGCGCCGCTCCGTCGGGAGAGCCGATCGTGATCGGTTACGTGGGGA
This sequence comes from uncultured Syntrophaceae bacterium, assembly GCA_964571315.1. Classification (GTDB taxonomy): domain Bacteria; phylum Desulfobacterota; class Syntrophia; order Syntrophales; family UBA2210; genus UBA6078. The sequence continues at coordinate 20,703 of CAZNBR010000019.1, read as the reverse complement.
TGGTGCTTTCACCGGGGACGAGACCCTGTTTGGCTATCCAGAAAGTCGCGGTTGATGAGATCAACACGGCGGGCGGGGTCCTCGGACGGCCACTGAAGTATGTGATCGCCGACAACAAGGGCGCCACGTCACTGAGCGTGGAGGGAGCGCGTCGTCTGCTGATGGAGCAAAACGCGAAGTTCATCTTCGTCGAGGGGAGGACGGAGATCTGCCTGGCCGCCCAGGAGAACTCGGCGGCGATGTTCAAGGACTATCCCCACATCATGGTCTTCAACGGTCCCATGGGGTCGGAGCTGACGGCGCGGATCGTCGACGAGTACGAAAAGTACAAGTTCTGTTTCCGTGACTGGGATCCTGAGCCCGCTCACTACCCTCAGATGAGGTATTACTGGGGGAAAACATGGCCGGTGATGTTCCCCGGGAAGGACAAAATAAAGCTGGCCATTCTCTGGGAAGACATGGAGTGGACCAAACAGTGGCAAGATGGGATAGATTACATGAAGGGGATGCTGCCCTGGGAAGAGATGATGAAGAATGAATACGGGATCGATGTCGTCTACAGCAAGGCGGTCAAGCCGAGGGGGACGATGTATCTGCCTCTCTTCCAGCAGATCGCCGGGAAAAAGGCCGATGTGATTCTCTACATCAGCTCCTGGTTCACCGATACGGAATCCTTCGTCAAACAGTGGGCCGATTCGGCCGCGCGTGATATCCCCGTCAACCTTTACGGCGGTGTCTCGCAGACGTCCGATTTCTGGCAGCTGACCGGCGGGAAGGCCCTGGGCGTTGTCGGTTCCTATACGGAGTGCTACCTTCCGCTGACGGACAAGACCATCCCCTTCGTGGAGATGGCCACGAAGCATAAGATTCCGACCCAGATTCACGTTCACCTCGCCTACGCGGACATCTACTTCATCAAGAAGGTAATCGAGACCGCGGGGGGCGTGGACGATATCGACAAGCTGATCAAGGCGATGGAGACGGTGGAGACCACCTATTCACTGGGCAAGATGGCCTACGAGCAGAAGCGGGTAAAACCCTACTTCCACTCCAAGATCAGGGTCGATCTTTCCGATCCTCTGAACAAACAATACCCCGGTGTATTTATTCAGCCGATGGCTCAGTTTCAGGAGGGCGGGAAGATCCAGTATTTGGGGGCTTCCTGCGAAGAAAATGAAGATATCTTCAAGAGGGTTGGCGCCGGTACTGCGAAAGACTTTGTTTTCCCCGCCGAGTTGAGGAAGAGAGAGAAGAAGTAGCAGCTCTTCTGACAACATAACAGTTAGTTTCCGGAACGGGCTCCGCTGCATAACAGCGGGGCCCGTTTTTTAATGAGACCCGATTCTTATGAGCTTTGCGCAATAAGACTTGTAAGCAGAATGAATACCGGTGGTCAGCCATGTCGATCTATGTTATGAGGTGTGCTCAAAGTGAAATATGCGTGACTTCCCGGCCGAAGCGATTGGGCTGGTGTTCAATAACGATGACAGACGAAGAGAGGGGAGAGGAGCAGAATGCAGATCCTGGCTTTCAACAGGAGCCCCCGGAAACAGGGGAATACGTCAACGATCATCGGGTCGATGCTTGAAGGCGCCCGATCGGAGGGTGCTGAAACCGCAGAGGTGAGACTCCATGACATCGGCATGAAGGGGTGTATGGGATGCCTCAGTTGCCGCGACAACCCCGGCTTCTGCAAGCAGCGTGACGGCCTGAGCGGATATCTCGAAGCGATAAAAACCAGCGACGGCATCATCGTCGGTTGTCCGATCTATATGTATCGTATCGCCGGTCAGATGAAGCTTTTTGTCGACAGGGTCTACTCCCTCTATGCCAACAGGCCGGATGGTGGCTACGATTCGATGGTTCCGCCGGGGAAGACCTACGCACTGGCAATCTCCCAGGGTGCTCCCGATCCGAATCAGTATGCGCGTTCGATCCGCTGGCTGGCCGGGATGACGGGGACCGGTCTCGGAATGATGCCGGCCGGGGAGATTATCCATACAGACAGCCACAACAGCCCCGCCCGGGATGATACGGCGCTTCTGGAAGAGGCATTCCGGATAGGCCGGAATCTTGTAACATAGAAACGGGTATTCCTGATGCTCAGCCCTTCATGTGCGCGGGACCCTGCCCTTGGTACATCAGGCCTTCGAGGGGGCCGTCTCCAGGGCATAGAGGCGCGAATCGATCAGTGCGTCGTGCCGGTAGCGGGCGACGGACTGATACCTTTCATCAGCGATCATGGTAAGAAAGGCTGTCCGTGAGGGGTACTCGACGAGGATCACGGCATCCCATTCTTCGTGACCGATAAAAGGCATCTTCTGCGTGCCGTAGTAGAGAACCCTGCCGCCGATCTCCGCGACCAGACGTATCGAAACCTTCGCATACCGGTCATACGATTCCGCCCCGCCGGGTTTAAACTTGAGAAGGTTAAGCATGACGATCGGCCCCTCATGGGGCAGATCCCGCAGTTGGCGCAGCTGATCTCCGGTCGGTTCGATTGAAACCATTATATGTTCCCCTTTCGTATCGTTGTATGTTGAAATCTCTGACCGGCCTGATGTGTATATGAACAGGCCGGCTTCTCCATAACGCACCCCTGCGATGTATCAAGCGAAGGTTTTTCACCGGATTAGGATAACGTCGCGTGCAAGGAATGAAATGCTATACGGCTAGAAAATCATTCAGCAGCGCGGCGACCTCTTGGGGCTTCTCCTCCTGTACGAAATGGCCCGCCTCAATTTTGGAGACATCGATGGTGTCGAAACAATCCTCGATGTGGTTCAGGTATGCGGGGATAATCACCGTATCACCACTGCCGTGGATATACAGGGTGGGCATGGAAAATTTCATTCCCGTAAGCACGGCCCATCTCTTCCCGTCGTGCCGCATGTTTCGGTAGTAGCCAGCGCCGGTGGCCGGTGTATTCTCGATCTGATAGCACCTGATGTACTCCCGAATGGCTTCACCGGGGATCGTCCCCTCCCTCCCCGCCTTCCCGAAGAAGTAGCGGATCCAGACCTCCTCATTTCCCCTGATCATCGCTTCCGGCAGGCCCGGTTGCTGCTGAAAGTGCTGATACCACTGCGGGATACAGTTCCGGAAACGCATGATCTCGAGGGCCTCCGCATTTCCTTTCGTGTTATTGATCACCGGGATATTCATCAGGACAAGCCTTTTGACCCTGTCTGGAATGGCGAGGGCCACCTCCTGGGCGACGACGCCCCCCCAGTCGTGTCCGACGAGAAAAAAGTATCTAATCTCAAGGATATCAATAATTTCCACGATATCTTTTGCAAGCTCCATCTTCTGGTAGAGGTGCGGTTCCATCGTGCGCTCACTGTCTCCCAGACCTCTGAGGTCAGGTGCAATGATCCTGAAAGTGCTCTTCAGAAAGGGACGAACGGCCTCCCAGCAGTAGGAACTTTCCGGCCAGCCGTGTATCATGACGACGGGATACCCGTCGGCATTTCCCGGATCCCGCACGGTGAATCTTCCCCTTGGAACTTTTACCTGAATTGATTGCATGGTATCCTTCCTCCTTGCCTGAAAATAGTTCCCTCCCTGAATGAGGGGGTTCGAGGCTGCAACACCTTTCTTGCGGTGGCAGCGGTGAGAAACTTTCGTGTGAGACATGCTAACTGTCTGATATATCATACAGTCCCACGAGAGGACCCCTCATAAAATATGTAGCACAGATTGCAGAAAGTTCAAAGGGAAACCTGCCGGTATGGTCTTCGATAGAAACAAAAATTCTTACAATTACGAGACATTTCTTGACTTTCAGGGCAAAAAAATGAATACAGATAAGGACACGGGGTGGATTCGGCATCGCAGTGAATCACCTTCCTGTAGTGCCACCAAAGATATAGAAAGCATCCTTTTTTTTAAAGTTTTATCATGTAAAGACGTCGCCGATTCGCGTAACGGTGGGGCGTTAAGCGTCGGTCGGGGGATCGGAATGGCGGTTACGCCAGCAGATGCGGCAACGGTTATCCTGTTGCGTCAAGGGAATGGAGAGGGTCAGGGGTTCGAGGTCCTGATGGCCCTCAGAAATTCCAGGAGCGCCTTTGTCCCCGGCTCATATGTCTTCCCCGGTGGCCGGGTCGAGGAGAAAGACTGCCTTCGGGATATGGAGAATTTCTGCGACGGGCCCGATCTGACAAGAGCGCAGGGCGCGCTCGACGGCGTGTCGCTTTCTGAAAGAGGCCTGGCTATCTGGATCGCCGCCATCAGAGAGACATTCGAAGAGGTAGGGATTCTGTTTGCATGCCAAAGAGACGGGACCCTTCTTTCCTTTGACCCAGACGATATCGACCGGCGATTCCTGTCATACCGGGAAAGGGTTCACGGCGGTGAATTGGATTTCACGGAGGTCCTCCGAATGGAGGAGTTGACGCTGGCCCTTGACCGGCTGCACTATTTTTCTCACTGGATTACGCCCGAATTGTCACCGATTCGCTACGACACGAGATTTTTTGTCGCCGAGGTGCCTCCCGATCAGGAAGCGCTCCATGACGGGGATGAGCTGACAAAGCATCTATGGATAACGCCCGCGGAGGCGCTCGAAGGATACCGACAGCAGATACTCCATATGGTGGTTCCCACGATCGTGACACTGGAGGAGCTGTGTTGTTTCGAGACGATTGGCGACGTCCTCCAGTCAACAAGGGGGAAAGACATAACGGGAGTCTTGACGCGGATGGTCCTTGAGGGGGGTGAGATACAGGAGCATGCCCCCGATGGACGGATATTCAGGAACCTTGTCCCTCCCCGGTGATCCCGTTCAGTAAAGTGGGGGGAGGATCCTGGTTCGAGTGACGCCCTGTTTGGGCGGGTTTGCGATCTCTAAAAAAGGAGGGGATATGGCGAACAACAATGAAAACAAGGTAATGTCTGCCAAGGAGGCAATCAGCCGGTTTGTCGTTGACGGAGAGAAACTGATCATAGGCAACTACACGGTGGGAACCTGCGTCGAGCTTGTCTACGAGATCTGCCGTCAGGGGAAGAAGGGCTTTGAACTCTATTCCCAGTCGGGTATCCTCGATGTCGATGTCCTGGTCAATGCCGGTTGTGTGGACCGTCTGGTAAGTACCTATGTTCTCCGGTCGGGGGGCAAAAAGGGGGGTGGCGCCGCTGAGCGTGCCATGCAGGCAGGTACAATTGAGTGGGAAGACTACACGAACTTTAATTACAATGCCCGCCTGGTGGCCGGTATGCACGGGTTTTCCTTCATGCAGGTATTCGAAGGGGTCATGACCACCGATCTCTTCACAAAGCGCGGGTTTATGGGTGAGGACAAGTACCGTGTTATCACCTGTCCTTATACGGGGAAGAAGATCCTCACTGTCCCCGCCGCCAATCCCGATGTCTGCATTATCCACGTCCAGCGGGCGGATAAAGACGGAAACGCCCAGTACTGGGGATCGATGGGGAGCGTCGCCGCCGCGGCACTGTGCAGCAAAAAAATCATCGTGACCTGCGAGGAGATCGTCGAGCATGATGTGGTGCGCGCCAGTCCTCATTTTACGATCATCCCGGCGTTCCGGGTCAACGCCGTCGTCGAGGTTCCCTGGGGTGCCCACCCAACGGAGGTCCTGGGATACTATAACCAGGATCGTCCTTTCTACGGGATGTTCATGAAGGCGAATGCCACAGCCGACGGCGCGAAGGCCTGGATGAACGAGTGGGTGTACGGCTGCGCTGATCGCGAGGCCTATCTCGATCACTATGCAGAAAAATTCGGCATGGGGATGCTGGACAGGCTTCGAGCCAAGGCCTTCTATTCGGCACCGGCCAACTACGGCTCCGCCTTCACCTCCTCCTGGGACGAAGAGGGAAGAGAACGATCCATGGGCCTTACCCTGGAGGAACTGGAAGAGACCCTGGAGAAAAGGGGGATGTTCTATGAGTAAGCGATACACGCTGAACGAACTGCTGATCATCACCTGTGCGAAGGAGATCAAGGACTATCAAAATGTCATTCTCGGCGTTGGCCTGCCGACGACGGCGGGAGCCTTGGCCAAGGCCCTCTACGCCCCGCACGCGACACTGATGATGGAGTCGGGGATCATCGATTTTGAGCCCCTGGTTCCGCTCAACCACATAGCCGACGCGCACTCCTGCAGGGGTTTTTCTTATGCCACCGATCTCTTCTCGGCCTTTACCATGACCTACCGCGGCTTTGTCGATGTCTGCTTTCTGGGTGTCGGACAGATCGACCGGTACGGGAACCTGAATACCACCTGTATTGGCGATTACTACAAACCGACGCTCAGGCTACCGGGATCGGGGGGAGCCGCCGATTTCATGTCCTACGCGAGGCACACGGTCCTCACCATGCGCGGCGGCGAGTTTGTGGATAAGCTGGACTACTGCACCTCCCCCGGCTACCTGGAAGGTGGAGACAGCAGGGAAAAGACGGGGTTCTTCCCAAAGGGGTCGGGGCCCTCCATGCTCCTGTCAACCAAGGGGGTCTTCCGATTCGATCCGGAGACGAAGGAACTGTATCTCGCACAGATCCACCCCGGTGTGACGGTGGAGGACATCAGGAGAGACATCCCCTGGGACCTGAAGGTGGCTCCCGATTTGATCCAGACGGAACCCCCCTCGGACAGGGAAATCGATTTTGTCAGGCAGTTTGCCCCCGCCCAGTCTGCGGGGAGGGATCTGGCGGTTGAGCTGACCATCGGAGCTGTCATGGGGCGGGCCAAACGGCGTGGCAAGGAATAGCCCTGATGCTATGGAACAACGGGCCAGGTGTCGTTCCAGGGGCGCGCCTGTTCGTAGGCCCGCGAGGCCTGAAGCACCAGATCATCCCGATGGCGCGGACCGACGATCTGGAGCCCTGCCGGCATCCTGCTCTCCGTGAAACCGGCCGGCACGGAGGCGGCCGGGTGCCCCGAGAGGTTAAAGGGATAGGTAAAGGCCACCGCATCGAAGATGGAGATGGGGCTGCCGTCGATCTCGGTCGGGGGCGGTCCCTCGGCGGCAAAGGCCTCCGTGGGCATCGTCGGCGTGAGGAGGAGATCGAAGCGTTTAAAGAGGTTCCAGAGAACGCGGTTCTGCTCGGTCCTGACCCGTTGCGCCTCGATGAGCTGCTCGAGCGTGAGGGCGCGGGCACCTTTGAGGGATGCCACTAGGGCCCTGCTCATCTCACTGCCGTATTTCTCCACGTTTTCATTCAGGGCTCCGTAGATGTTGAGGCTGAAGAGCTTTGACCAGGCATCGACCACGTTGGGGATGGCCTCCTCCAGGAGGACCACGGTATGTCCCATCTCCTCGAAGCAGCGGACCGTCTCCTCGACGCGGGCCATCACGTCATGCTGGACGGTGGCGTACCCCATGGTGGGGCTGAAGGCGATCGTGAGGCCCCGGGGAATATTGTCCAGACTATGGAGGTACGAAATCCCGGGATGGGGGAGCGAATCGGGGGTCGACGGGTGGTACCCCGCCACGCAGTCCAGATAGAGTGCCGCATCCTCCACGGTGCGTGTCAGGGGACCCAGGGAGACTATGGGATTCATGTTCAGGATCGGGAGCGGTCCCGTGGGGATCCTCCCGTAGGAGGTCTTGATGCCGAAACACCCCGTGTAGGAGGCGGGGATGCGAACGGACCCTCCGCCGTCCGAGCCGGTCGCCACGGGCACCATCCCGGCGGCTACCGCAGCGGCCGATCCGCCGCTGGACCCGCCCGGTGTCCGTTCGAGATTCCAAGGGTTTCGAGTGGTTCCGAAGAGGCGGTTCTTGCAGAATCCCGTTGATCCGAACTCCGGCGTGTTGGTCTTCCCCACCACGATGGCGCCGGCCTTTCGCAGACGTGCCACCTGTATCGAATCCTCGGCGGCCACGTTGTCCTTGAAGGGGACGGAGCCGAAGCTGGTCACCATTCCCCCGACATCCTCCAGGTCCTTGACGCCGATGGGGAGCCCCGCCAGGGGACCCGGGTCCTTCCCCGCTGCGAGCGATTCTGTGACCGCCCTCGCCTCATCCATCGCCCGGTCGGGATCTATTGAAACAAAGGCGTTCAATGAAGGATTTGAACTTTCTATTCGTCCCAGCGTGTCTTCCATCACCTCTAGGGGCGTGACCTCCCCCGAAGTAATGAGACCGATGAGTTCCCTCGCCGATGTATAAGAAATCGATGGCATCCCTCTCCCCCCTTTGCGTTGTGTGATTGTTGAGATACGGTAATAAAAAAATCCCCTCCGGTCAAGGGAATAGGAGAGGATAGTGGGAAGACCCCCCCCCTTGTCATGTACGGGCGGGTCGGTGGCGGGGGCGTTTAGGACGAGTGATTGAAATGTGCCGAGTAGCTCTCACAGCGGAGCGCCTTGATCAGCTCCTTCTCCGTTCTGATCGGCGAGGGGAAGAGGGTGTATGCCTGTCCTACCGTCAGCAGGCCGTGGGCGTCGGACCCCCCGATCCCCTTGAGACCCAGGATCGCGGCTGCCTGAAGGGCAAACCGGTTATCCGCCAGGGAGGCACTGCCGTTGGCTACCTCGAGGGCGTGGAGCCCCTGCAGGCCCAGGACCCTGTCCCCCAGTGATCCGCCGACCATGTCCTTCTGGTAGGGGTGGGCCGGAATGGCCACGCCGCCTCCGGTATGTACCCAGTCGATGGTGTCCTGCATCGGAAGCCCCGAAAGCAGATCTCCCCGGCCGGCCTTGACGCCGAATATCAGGAGGTGGCCTTCCGCTGCCCGGTACTCCATCCCCCTGAAGATAGGGAATCCGCTCTTTCGGGATATTTCGTCAAAGGGCGCGCTCAGTGCGTGGGAGTGATGCTCGGTGACGCAGACGGCGTCAAGACCTGCGGCACGGGCCCGCTCGACGAGGTCATCGGGCTTGATGTTGGAATCGCCCCCGAGGGCGCTGTGAACATGAAGATCGATCTTAAACATACGAACTCTCGCGACATAACGGAAGGGCCTGGAAGCCCCACCGGGTCATCCTGACCTGGGCACCATAATGGAAAGGGAGGCGCTCTGTCAAGGGAGGAAATCCTTGAAGATCCGCTCGGCATTTCCTCCGAGGATGGCGTCGATCTCCTCCTTCTTGAAACTGATCCCCTCTGGCGCCCGGTGCGGGAGTGACTGCATCATCTTGATATATTCCCCGTTAGGAATCGTAGGATCGAAGATAGGTCCGTCGGTCCCGAAGAGGATCTTGTCGCACCCGGCCTTGTCGATGACCTCCCTCAGCTCCCTGCAGAAGAGGGGAAAGTTCCGCTTTGCCAGGGTCTGCCACTCCGCCATATCACCGTAGAGACGTGGTTGAAAGTAGGCCAGTCCCGCCCAGTCGCGCCACCAGTAGTGCCCCATGTGGGCGGCGATAACGGTCAGATCGGGGAAATCCGCGGCAAGCGGGTCCAGGAGCAGGGGACGGGCATAGGTGCCCCCCTTTCCGGGGGGAATGATGGGGCCGGTATGGATCAGGACGATACCCCCGGCCTCCTGGACGATCTCGTAGAGGCGGTAGACCTCGGGAGCGGCGGGATAGTACCCGTGGTCGGGGTGGAGCTTGAGCCCCTTCAGACCGTAGTCATCAAGACAGCGGCGCAGGAGATCCTCCGCCTCGGGGCGCCGCGGATCGACCCCGGCCAGGCCGATGAATCGGTCCGGGTGGCGCCTGGCGATCGCCCCCGTCTGCTCGTTGACGGTGTTCGCCACTTCTAGGGTGTTGCCCTTGACGGCCGCGTTGTCCACGGCGCAGAAAACGGTAACGTCAATACCGGTGGTGTCCATCTTCTTGAGCAGTTTCTCGCCGGCGGGATCGGCGAAATCCTCCCGCACCTGCTCGGCCAGTATCTCAAAATCAAGATCCATCCCCAGCTTTTTCGCTGTTTCGAAGGTCCATTGGGCAAGGACTCGGACCGTACCCTTCCCCAGGCGATGCATCATGTGGTAGTGGGTATCAATAATCATCGGTGCCGTTTTCCTTCCTGTGTTTGATTGCCCGGTTCTTTTGAAGAACAGGGGATCGTATGGTACGAACCCGTCGGGTGAAAGTCAAGAGGAGACCAGTTGGAAAGTTGACAGGGGGATAACTCTTCATTATACTCCCTCACGCAGAGGGGTTTTTTTTCTGACGGAAGATCATTTTCAACAAAGGAGGGAATGGTGAATGGAAGCAACATTTGACCTCAAGGGGAAGGTGGCAATCGTTACCGGTGGGGGCAGGGGAATCGGAC
>CAZNBR010000019.1:0-10412 GCA_964571315.1 uncultured Syntrophaceae bacterium | reverse complement strand
TTTGACCTCAAGGGGAAGGTGGCAATCGTTACCGGTGGGGGCAGGGGAATCGGACGCGCTATTGCGCTGGGACTGGCGGGAGCGGGTGCTTCCGTCGTTATTGCAGGCAGGACGGCCGAACAGCTCGATTCGGTGGCCAAGGAGGTTGCCGCACTAGGCGGTCAGGCACTCACCGTTGTGACGGACCTGACGGTTCAGGATCAGATCAACAGCCTTGTCGAGGAGACGGTCAAGAGGTTCGGCAGGATCGACATCCTCGTGAACAACGCGGCCAGGAGTTTCCTGCGAAGCCTCCTGGAACTGCGTGAAGATGGGTGGGACAAGGTCTTCGACACCAATGTAAAGGCCGCCTGGCTTCTGAGCCGCGCCGCAGCGCGCGTCATGATAGAGCAGAAGGGCGGCCGGATCATAAACATCACCACGGTGGGGGCCGAGAAGGCGGAGCTGGGGATGGCCGCGTACGGCTGCAGCAAGGCGGCGCTGAAGATGCTGACCCGGTGCATGGCCCGTGAGTGGGCGCCCTTCGGGATTCTCGTCAATGCCGTCGGTCCGGGACTCACGCGGACGGATTTCAGCAAGCCCATCTGGTCAAATCCCGACATCGCGAAGCACGTCGAATCCCTGCTTCCCATGGGCCGCCTGGCGGAACCGGAAGAGATTGTCGGGTCCGTGCTCTTTCTGGCCTCCGACCTGGCCAATTATATTACCGGTCATTCCATCTATGTCGATGGCGGCGCGCTGACGACATAACCGGATATCATTTTTGGGGCATCGAGCTGTGCCGGATCGCCGACCGGCCGCTTTCGGGCGGCCGGAGTGAGGATTGCGGCAGTCTCTGAAATTAGAGTTGTTGCCTGTTGTGAGAGCCGGGCTGACCCCGGATTTGAGGAGGATAGTACATGACGTGTGTTGAACGGAGGCTTCAGGATGCCGATCGCCTTGATCGGATCTTTCACCCCGAACATCTGGCGATCGTTGGCGTATCGGCGAAGGGATTTGGCTTTGGCGGCGGTATCCTCATGTCGCTTCGGCAGATAGGGTTCGAGGGGACAATATACCCGGTGAATTCACGGGGTGGTGAGATTGCCGGGATGAAGATATATAAGAGCGTGGACGAGATCCCCGCCAGGATAGACTTTGCCATTATAGCGGTTCCCGCCGAGGCCGTCCCCGATGCCCTCGATGCCTGCAGGAGAAAGGGGGCCGCCGGCGCCGAGGTCCTCTCGGCCGGTTTCAGCGAGATGGGTACCCCTGAGGGCATTGCCCTGGAGGAGAGGATAAGGGAGGCTGCCGGGAGGGGTATCAGGGTTGTCGGCCCAAACTGCTTCGGCATTTACTGCCCCCGCAGCGGTCTGACCCTGCTGCCGGGGCCCGATCTCTCGCGCGAGAGCGGTGCTGTTGCCTTTCTGGCTCAGAGCGGGGGGATGGCGATTGATTTCTCCCATATCGGAAAGTGGATGGGGGTCAGATTCAGCAAGGTGGTGAGCTTCGGGAACGGGGCCGACCTGCGGGAAGTAGAACTCATCGACTACCTCGGAGATGATCCGGAGACCAGGGTTATCACGACGTACACGGAGGGGGTTGAGGACGGCCCTGCCTTTTTTGAGGTCCTCAGGAGGGTAACACGGAAGAAACCCGTGATCATCCTCAAGGGGGGCCTGTCGGAGGCGGGTGGCAGAGCCGTGGCCAGCCATACGGCCTCGATGGGTGGGAGCAGGGTTATCTGGGAGGCAACCCTACGGCAGTGCAATGCCGTTCAGGTCAAGAGCCTGTGGGAACTGGCCCAGACCAGCATGGCGTTCGCGATGCTGCCCGAGCGGGTCTACCGGGGAATAACCGTTGCCGGCGGGGGCGGGGCACTGGGTATCGCCGCCTGTGATGCGGCGGAGGCCTTCGATATAGAAATCCCGCAGCTCGAACCCGCCATCACCGACGCGATCATGGAGATACTCCCCAAACCCGGCTCGAGCGCGAAGAACCCGATCGACGTTGCGAATCCTCACGTGCCGCCGCACATACTGAAGGACGTGCTCCTCACGGCGGCGAAGGACGAGAAGGTTGACCTCCAGATCCTGATACAGCTCTTCTATCACTACAAGCCGATGGCCCTGTTCTCCGGTCAGTCGGTCAAGGCAGTCACGCCTTTCAGGGAACTGGCCGCTGCCGTCGAGGAGGTGGTTGCCGTGACAGGCAAACCGGTTATCCTCGTGGCCCCCAATATCAAACAGGGCCTCGAATCGCTCGATATCGAGGAAATGCTGCGGGAGGCGCGATCTGCCTTCCTGGAGAGGGGGATCCCCGTCTTTGACGACCTCGATGATGCCCTTCGTGCCGTCAGCCATGTATCGCGGTATCGCGCCCGAAAGGAGGCGCTGGAGCGGCAGACCTGAGCATATCAGTCCCGGAGATGACCCCGGACTAGATATATCTGGTTCAGTCGATTTGTGGTTTTACGGTACAGGAAAGGAACATCGGTGACCCCTGAAAAGACCTCCACCATGTATTATGGCTGGTACATCGTCCTGATCGCGTTTGTCGCCAATTTCATGTCCGTGGGGACCAGTTTCTACATCTTTAACGCCTTCATGGAGCCGCTGAGTGAGGCGTACGGCTGGTCGAGAACGGCCCTCAATATGGCCCTCGTCTTGGGGATGCTTGCCGGATTTGTCGGCCAGTTTATATCCGGGACGCTGGTCATGAGGACCGGTCCGCGGATCCTGATGCTTATCGGCCCCCTCCTTTCCGGCGGGGCCTGCATACTGCTGGGCAGGACCCACGTGTTGTGGCAGTTCTATATCCTGTATGTACTGCTGTTTCTGGGGAGTGTGACGTATGGCGGTGTGGTGGCCAATACGGCCGTCAACAACTGGTTCGTTCAAAAAAAGGGGAAGGCCCTGGGACTCGCCAGCGCTGGGATCTCCTTTTCCGGTGCCGTTCTCCCCTTCGTTGCCATGATCTTGATCCTGCACAGCACCATGTCCGATGCCTTTTTGTGGCTCGGGCTCCTGACCATGATCGTCGGGCCACTGTCATGGCTGGTGGTACGGGACTGGCCCGAACAGTTCGGCATGGCGCCCGACGGCGTTCTGCTGGAGAAACTCAGCAACCTTGGAGAACCCGACCTGAAGGAACATTGGAACGGCGGCGCTGCGAGGGAAGAACCATGGACCCTTCGCCGCCTGATCGGATCGGGAACATTCTGGAAGCTGGGTATTTCCTTCGGACTGGCTCTCTCAGGTGTGAGTGCTATTATGTCGCAGCTCAAACCACGTTTTGCCGATGTCGGCTTCGATGATATGACGGCCATGGGAATGATGGCGGTAACGGCATGTATCGGGGCTATTGCGAAGTATGTCGCGGGAATGTTGTGCGATCACTTTGACCCTCGGCGCGTTTTCGCCGTCCTCTTGTCCATGATGGCCCTGGCCCTGGGCCTTGCGCTCATTCATGATTCGCTTGTCGCCCTTGGCCTCTTCATCGTCGTATTCGGTTTTTCCATGGGGGGCGTCATGTCGCTCTTCCCCATCATTATTGCGGATCTCTACGGACGTCAATCGTTCCCGGCCGTGATCAGATATGTCTCTTTGATCCTCATCATTGAAGTTTTCGGTTTTGTCATTGCGGGCCAGAGCTTTGACCGGACAGGTTCGTACGATCTGGCATACACCCTCTTTATCATCTTCAACCTGATTGCTGTATCCCTGATCCTTACGATGAAGCGGCCTGAGATCGTCAAGGCATGAAATCCGGGGCAGGGAAAAGGGATATGTTGATCTTCCCTTCCTGGTACCGTTAAACCCGGATTGTTCCCTGGTTTGCTCGATGCAGATGTGCACTCAAGATGGACGCCCTCATTTGAGCTTGTTTTTCTTGACTTTTGAAACCTGCTTAATTTATAAAGCTACTAACTGGGGGATAGTTTCAAAAGGGGGAATTTTTTTTTGTCACTCTATCCATCAATCGATGGAATGCTATGATGGAATTTTCCTCTATTGCCTTACGTACTCATCTTTCGACAACAGATATCGCTTAGATCTATGCAGGACCAGATATAAGGGGGTGTCCATTTCTCTTCTGGGGGATAGAAGGGATCCGTGGGTTCATCCGGAGATGGATTTTCCAAGAATTGGAAGCCAAGCTGCAGAAAGGGGGGGATCTTGTTATGATTGGTATTACGTCCTATGGTGGGTACATACCACGGTACAGGTTGAGCAGGATGACCATAGTTCAAAATATGGCCTGGTATTTCCCCGTTATCATGGCGGTTGCCGATGGAGAAAAATCGGTGGCAAACTGGGATGAGGACGCCGTCAGCATGGCGGTTGCCGCGGCCTATTACTGTATGACCGGCAGGAACAGGAAGGCCCTGGACGGTGTAAGCCTTGCGTCCACCACACTTCCTTTTGCCGACCGGCTCAATGCGGGAATTGTTGCCGAAGCGCTCAATATGAGAGAAGAAGGGGTTTCGAACGCTGATTTTACCTCGTGCATGAAGGCCGGAACAACTGCTGCAATCTCAGCCCTGGAATCCATCAAGGCCGGAGGAAAGGACAGCGTCCTTGTGGTTGCGTCCGATCAGCGCAGGGCAAAGATGGCCACCATGTCCGAAATGTTTTTCGGCGACGGTGCGGCGGCTTTGTTGTTTGGAAAGGATGATGTCATAGCGGAATTCAAGGGCAGTTACTCTGTTAACTGCGACTTTGTCGATCATTACAGAGGCGCCGGCAAGGAATTTGATTATGGCTGGGAAGAGAGATGGCAGAGGGATATTGGCTATGGCAAGATTATACCCGAAACGATAGCCGGTTTCCTGAAAAAGACAGGGATGAAAATAGAGGATTTCGACAAGGTAATATATCCCTGTTATTTCAGAGCCACCCATACAGGTATCGCGAAAAGACTTGGTATAGACAAAGAGAAGATACAGAATAATATGCACGCAGTTTGCGGCGATACCGGCACGGCCCATTCGTTTGTCATGCTCGTATCGGCGCTGGAAGAGGCACGGCCCGGCGATAAATTGTTGCTGGCAAGTTTCGGTCAGGGGTGTGACGTCATGGCCTTTGAAGTGACGGACAAGATAAAAGATTTCGAGGGCCCGAGGGGTCTTAAGGGATCTCTTGCAAACAGGGTTGAGCTGGCAAGCTATCAGAGGTTTGCCAAATTCAGAGACCTCATCATTGCTGACCTTGGAATCAGGGGCGAGGCTAATCCGAACACTGCGCTTACGGTCTTATGGAGAAAGCGGAAGATGCTGCTTGGCCTGGTCGGCGCAAGGTGTAAAAAGTGCGGAACCCCGCAGTTCCCCGCGATGCCGGTTTGCGTGAACCCCGATTGTTGGACTGTCAATGAGTTTGATGAGTATGAGTTTGCCGACAAAGAGGCTACTATCCTGATGTTTACCGGGGATATGCTTGCTGCATGCGTTGATCCGCCTGCTGTATACGGCCTGCTGGGTTATGACGGCGGCGGAAGAACCCTGCTCGATTTCACCGACTGTGACCTGAATCAGGTCAGGGTAGGGATGAAGGCAACGATGTCTTTCAGAAAGCGGTATGTCGATACAATGCGCGGCTTTACCGGGTATTTCTGGAAGGCTGTGCCCCGGGTAGAAGGAGGTGACGCGTAATGGCAACGGGAATCAGAGATAAGGTGGCAATAATCGGGATGGGATGCACGAGATTCGGCGAACGGTGGAATGACGGAGCCGAAGAGCTGATGGTCGAGGCGTTTGAGGAATGTCTGGCTGATGCGGGAATCGAGAGAAAAGACATTCAGGCTGCGTGGCTGGGTTCATGTTTTGATGAAGTTAATGTCGGGAAAAGCGCTCTTCCCGCATCCATGGCTCTGCGTCTTCCCAACATAGCGGTAACCCGTGTGGAAAATTTCTGCGCAAGCGGAACGGAGGCATTCAGGGGCGCGGTGTACGCTGTGGCCTCAGGGGCCTATGATATATGTCTGGCAATCGGTGTCGAGAAATTGAAGGACATCGGATACGGCGGTCTGCCGGAGTTCAGCTCCGCCATGGGAACGCTGAGTCATCTCTGGATGGCGAACTTTACGGCGCCGGGTGGTTTTGCGATGCTGGCTACCGGATATGCGGCGAAATATGGGATCGACATACAGGAGGTCAAGAGGGCAATGGCACATGTATCGGTGAAGAGCCATGCGAACGGAGTTCTGAACCCGAAGGCGCATCTGAGAAGAGCCGTGACCGAAGAGCAGGTCCTGAATGCGCCTCAGATTGCCTATCCCCTGGGATTGTTTGATTGTTGTGGTGTGAGTGACGGCTCTGCCTGTGCGATAGTTACGACGCCCGAAATTGCCAGGTCTCTTGGCAAAAAGGACCTCGTTTCGGTGAAGGCCCTGCAGCTTTCGCTGAGCAACGGAACGGAGTTTGCCTATGACTGGGATGGGGCTCATTTCATTACGACATCGAAGGCGAGTGCGGCGGCCTATGAAGAGGCGGGGATAAAAAATCCGAGGGAAGAGATCAGTATGATGGAGGTTCATGACTGTTTTTCCATCACCGAACTGATCACCATGGAAGACCTGCATATATCCGAGAGGGGAAAGGCGCCTCAGGACGTTATGGATGGCTTCTATGATCGTGACGGTGGTGTGCCCTGCCAGGTGGATGGGGGGTTGAAGTGTTTTGGTCACCCCATCGGGGCGTCCGGTCTGCGTATGCTGTATGAGATGTACCTGCAACTGCATGGGAGGGCCGATCAGAGACAGCTGAGCAACCCCCGGTTTGGGCTTACGCATAACCTTGGGGGATTTCCTTTTATGAACGT
The DNA here is from genome assembly GCA_964571315.1 of uncultured Syntrophaceae bacterium. Lineage (GTDB taxonomy): Bacteria > Desulfobacterota > Syntrophia > Syntrophales > UBA2210 > UBA6078. The sequence goes on along the minus strand of CAZNBR010000019.1, from coordinate 3,615 downwards.
GAGCAGTGTCGCCATCATCGGGAAGTATGCCTGATCCGGACGAGGGCTGACAAGAAAAGGAGGTGGCATATGGCTGACAAGGATAAGGTCGGCAAGGAATATCCCCCCATTACCTGGGAGGTGGAACGGGGTAAGATCAGGGAATTCGCGAAGGCGATAGGAGATCTGAACCCTATTTATCATGACAAAGAGAGTGCCGTGAAAGAAGGGTATACGGATTGCCCTGCTCCTCCGACATTTCTGACCGTTCCCATGATGTGGAGTGATAAGATGCCCGCTGTTATTGACGACCTGAAAATCAATTTCATGATGGTGCTCCACGGAGAGGAAGAATATGAATATTACCGGCAGATCTATCCGGGAGATGTCATCACGGGGACACTGAGGGTGGCGAACATAGAGGAAAAGGAAACCAAATCCGGTTCCAGGATGGATATGGTCACACTGGAAGTGCTGTACAAAAACCAGAAGGGCGAAGATGTCGCGAAGGCAAAAACACTGATGGTCGAGAGGAGATAGGAGGATTGCCATGGCACGGGAACTATTTTATGAAGATATTGGTGTGGGAGATGCCATGCCCGAACAGGTAAGGGGGCCTCTTCAGAAAATCCAGCATGTGATGTATGCTGGCGCATCGGGCGACTTCAACCCTCTCCATACGGATGATGACTTTGCGAAGGCGGTTGGGATGAAGGATGGTGTCATAGCGCATGGCATGCTGGTTATGGGGTTTGTGGGTCAGGCGATTACCGACTGGATCCCGCGGAAATACCTGAAAAGGTTCGGGGTGCGGTTTTCCGGGATGACAAAACCGGGGAATACGATCAGCATTACCGGCACGGTGATGGATAAACGGGTAGAAAACAGCGAAAACATTATCTCCTGTGAGGTTGTAGCGAGAGATGAACGTGGGGATGTCAAGATAAAGGGTCATTTCGAGGCCGCCCTTCCGATGAAGGGTTACGTACAAAAATGATAAAGGAGGAACGGAGCATGTCGATGTTTGATTTTACAGGGAGGGTTGCTATTATAACCGGCGCCGGTTCCGGCCTGGGAAAGTGTTACGCCCTTGAATTCGCGAGGAGGGGGGCGAAGGTGGTGGTAAACGACCTCGGCGGCACAAGGGACGGTGTCGGTTCGAGTGATGCCGCGGCGGACAAAGTCGTTCAGGAGATACAAAGCCTTGGTGGTGAAGCGATGCCGAACCATGACAACGTGGCAACGGTTGAAGGGGGGAGAGGTATAGTTCAGACAGCCATCGACGCTTTCGGTAAGGTTGATATCCTCGTGAATAACGCCGGTATTCTCAGAGACGGGACCTTCAACAAGATGGAGGAGGAAAACTGGGACGCCGTCGTGGGAGTTCATCTGAAAGGAGCTTACTGCGTTACGAGACCTGCCTTCAGCGCTATGCGGGAAAACGGATATGGAAGGATCATCATGACGATTTCGGGGGCCGGTCTGTTCGGAAACTTCGGCCAGAGCAATTACTCCTCGGCAAAGATGGGTCTTGCCGGACTTGCCAATGTCCTGAAGCTTGAGGGGGCCAAATACAACATCAAGACTAATGTCGTAGTTCCCGTTGCCGCCTCGCGGCTTACGGAAGACGTCCTGCCTCCCGAACTTTTCGCCAAGGTGAAACCGGATTTTGTTACCCCCCTCGTACTCTATCTGTGTTCCGAGCAGTGTGAGGACTCCGGTGTCATGATCAACGCAGCGCTTGGTTACTACAGCAGGAGCGCGGTAATGACCGGCCCCGGCACGATACTCTCGGATGGCGAGAGAATCCCCGAGCCCGAGGAAATCATGGAAAACTGGGACAAGATCATGAGCCTCGAAAATCCGAAATACTTCAATCAACTTATGGAGATGCTCGGCGAGCTGGGCCCGCTCATGCAATGATGTTGGCGATTAACCGGATCGGGCTCCTTCGCCCGGTCAATCAGGCAGGATAGACGATGGAAACACCTCTGGATAAGGCCCGCAGGGCCCCCCGCTCCATGAAGGCCAGGATTTTAACCGAGGCACGCAGGATATTCGGTACATATGGCTTTCACGGCACGACTACACGGATGATTGCCATGAAGGTCGGAATTGATATCTCTACGCTCCACTATCACTGGGGGGGCAAGAAGGACCTTTATGAGGCCGTTATTCTGGATATCAACTATGACCTCAGGCGTAAACTCATGCGGGTGGAAAAGGCGATACATGGCCGTCCTCTGGAGGAAAGGATCGCCATGTCCATCGACCAGATGACGGATTATCTTTTCGACCATCCCGAGATATCAAACCTTATCCTGTTTCGTTACTTCGGCAGTATGCGGGACAGGGAAGGCCTCGATTTCATAGTTCCTGAATTTATTGCTGATATAGCGCGCTCCATGGGGCTCAGCAGAGACGGGGAAAGTGCCTCGTCCCGTTCCATGCTGGAGGTCTTGACGATTATGAACTCGATCCACGGCTTTATATCCGGAGCAAACTTCTTTATGTCCATGGTCAATCTCCGGAAGAAGGAATATGTTGCCATGGTTAAAGAGACGTTGAAGTTCATGTATGGCCCACCCTTCGTTCAAAATGAAGGCAAGATCAGGTAACGGGATAAAAAAGGAGGGAATGAATGGAAATCATCCAGTATTCTGAAGAGCACAGGATGTTCAGGGAAAGTGTAAGAAAATATCTTGAAAAAGAGGTTATTCCGCATGTGGAGGAATGGGAAGAAGCGGAGATTGTTCCCAGGAGTGCCTGGAAAAAGCTGGGCGACCAGGGTTTTTTATGCATGGATGTACCGGAGGAGTATGGCGGACTGGGAGCCGATTTTCTGTACTCCGTGATTATGACCGAAGAGATGACACGGACGAATCACTCCGGGTTGGCGACAGGCCTGCACAGTGACATCGTGGTTCCTTACATAACGTCTTTCGGATCGGAGGAGCTTAAAAAGAAATACCTTCCGGGATGTATTTCCGGCGATATCATAACAGCCGTGGCGATGACGGAGCCCAACACCGGGAGCGATCTTGCCTCGATAAAGACCACGGCGGTCGAAGATGGTAACGATGTTGTGATCAATGGCCAAAAGACCTTTATCAGCAACGGGATAAACTGTGGAATCGTGATCGTGGCAGCCAGAGATCCTGCCATCGATAGCCCGTACAACGCCATCGATCTCTATGTCGTCGAGGAAGGAACTGCGGGGTTTGAAAAGGGTAAGCAGATAAAGAAGATCGGGTGGCACAGCCAGGATACCGCCGAATTGTTTTTTACCGACTGTCGCGTTCCGGTTGAGAACCGTCTTGGCGCAAAAGGGTCGGGCTTTCTGCATCTTATGCGGAAGCTGCAGCAGGAACGCTTGGTATGTGCCATAGGGGCGGTAGCCGCGGCCGAATTCATGCTGGAAATTACCATACAGTACTGTAAAGAGAGAACAGCCTTCGGACGCCCCATCTCCAAATTCCAGAACACACAGTTTGAGATTGTAGAGATGGCAACAGAGGCCAAAATCGGGCGCACCTTTCTGGATAAGCTGATCGTCGATCACATGGAGGGGAAGAACATTGCCCTCGATGTATCCATGGCCAAATACTGGACAACCGATATGGCATGCCGTGTGGC
>CAZNBR010000018.1:10320-21715 GCA_964571315.1 uncultured Syntrophaceae bacterium | reverse complement strand
ATGACTTCCATCAGTTTTCTGTCTGAGCCTTCCAGATTGAGGCCTTCCATCAACAGCCTTATGGAACCGCTGATCGACGCAAGGGGGCTTCTCAATTCGTGTGCCAGGACCGCCGACATCTCGCCCATAAGCGCCAGTTTCCTGTTTTTCTCGATTTCCCTCTCCATCTCCTTGATGGATGTCAGGTCCTGGAATATGAATATCCTGCCTATGCCATTTCCTTCCGGGTCAATAAGGGGATATATCGAAAATCCCAGTGCCGTATCATTCCCGTTTGATGATAGCACAATCTCGAAACGCCGTGCCGATGAATCATCTTCTCCTTCTTTCACCCTGTCAATCGCCCCGGAGAAACCGGGGAAGATATTGTCAACGACCCTCCCCATGGCTTCGTAAGATGGTATCCTTGTAATCTCCTCGGCCGCCCGGTTAAAAGACTTTATCTTCCCCCCGAGATCCACCGTCATGATACCGGAGCCTACGGATTCAATGATACTCTTGTGGAGTATATCGAGTTGGTCAAAGGCGCTTTCCTTCTCCGAAAGGAGCGTCTTCGTCCGTCTTTCTATCTCCACAAGGAAACTCGCCAGCAGGGCCACGGCATAAAAGGAGGCAATGTGAATGCATATCCGCAGGAAGACGGCCCCCGCTTCAGCGTTGTAGTGGTACGTTCCGCTGTACAGCGGGTGAATAACGGCATAGAATTGAAGATCTGTCAGGAGTCCGTACAGTATGCCGCTGAAGGAGGCAACGAACAGCCCCCCTCTTTTCCCCAGGAACAGGACGGAATATATGATGATCAGAGGATACAACGTGGAGTAAACACTCTCTACTCCTCCTGTGACATACACAAGGACAGTAACCAGCAGGATATCAAAAATGCTCTGGATATAAACATTTGTGGCAACATTTTTTATTGACTTCGACAGGAAGACGTACAAAATGGACAGGAGATATGTTATCGCTATTATGATATATATCGAACGGATGGACGCGACGGACAGCGAATCAGGCATCTTGAACTGAATAATGACCGCGATACCAAGCAGGAATGATGCTATCGCAAACCTGAAGAACATTAGCCACTGTACTCTTGCCTTTGCGCTCTTTTGTCCCTGCTGGTTGTCTTTCAAGAAATCTCCTATATATGCAACGGGGGTCGGGGGTCGGACTCCGGCCCCTGATCCCTGATCCCTGACCCCTGAATGGTGAATAATTCTTATGCCAAGACCGGTAATCCCCCTCCTCATAGCGCTCATCTCGGGAATAACCGCAGGGAGTATCGTGAGCATCCCCGACAGCATGGCGCTTACGGCACTCCTGGCAACCCTTGCAGCATTGCTCTTCGCGCTTACCGCAGGTCGAAAAACCGCCTCCTACTTCTGCCTGCTTATATCTCTGTTTCTGCTGGGTATCCTCAATATAAATCTGTATCTTCATCCCTACTGCGGCAGGGGCGACATATCCCTCCACGCGGGGAAGGATCGGCTGACCGTTGAAGGGCTGGTGTGCACCCTCCCCCGGATAGTGGGCGAAAAGACCCATCTCGTCATCAGCACCTCACGGGTAATCCGAGACACAGCCGCCGTTCCCGTGAAGGGAAAGATACTCCTCTCCGTCAAAGATAGCAATATCGTATTCAGCTACGGCAATTATATCAGGGCACAGACAAAACTGAAAGGACCGCATAATTTCAACAATCCCGGTGGTTTTGACTACGAAAGGTATCTCCTCTACCGGGGAATCCGCCTTCGCGGGCATGTCAGCAGGCCTTCGGACATCGTGATTATGCGGGAGAGCGCCGGAAACTATTTCAGGACGCGGATAGAGAGATACCGTTTTCTCCTCAGGGGGCTCATCCAGGGAAACGCCCCCTCCCCTGAAGGCGGTGTCCTGCAGGCATTGCTACTGGGAGAGAAGGAGGGAATCCCGAAGGACATCATCAGGAATTTCAATCGGGCGGGGGTCTCACACGTCCTTGCCATATCGGGGCTACATGTGGGGATCATAGCCTTTATCTCGTTCGCTATCATCAAAATCATAATGAGGTCTTCCGAATACCTCCTCCTGAGATTCAATATCTTCAAGGTATCCGCCCTGCTTTCTATTATACCCGTCATAGGGTACGCCTTCATCGCGGGTCTTCGCATATCGACCATACGGGCCACCCTCATGATACTCTGTTACCTCGCCGCGCTCCTCGCCGGGAGGGGCCGCGATCTTTTGAACATACTGGCATTCGCCGCATTTCTGATTCTCGTCATAAGCCCCGCGTCCCTCTTTGACGTCTCGTTCCAGCTCTCCTTTACGGCGGTCGCCGCCATACTTCTCGTAACCCCGGCGCTCGGCAGTGTGATCCCGCAAGCGGCCGGAGGGGGAATCCTCAGAAGGGGCATGACCGCCACAGTGCTCTTTATCATGGTCAGTCTCGCCGCCGTGATCGGCACCGCCCCCCTCATCGCACTCTATTTCAACCGGATCTCAGCCATTGCGCTCCTCTCCAACCTGCTTGTCATCCCGATCATAGGATTTGCCGTCCTCCCGCTGGGGATGCTGCTCATCGCGACGGTCCCCTTCGCTCCGGTCGCACAGATACTCATAACGGTTGCCTCCTTTTTTATCCGGACCGCAGTTTCCATCATTGGTTTTCTGTCGTCACTGCCCTTTTCGAGCTTCCCGGTGACAACGCCGACGCTTCTGGAAGTTATTCTCTACTATCTTTTTATCCTCACAGGGGTACGGTTGATACATACGTGGAGATTGAAAGAAAACGAGGTGGCCAACAGCTTTCGAAGAGATCTTCCTCCGTCCGCGATCGGGCGTCTCAAAGATCTGTGCCGGGCCAATGAGAGAAACCTGCTGGCAGTATCCCTGGGCCTGATCGCCCTGTTCTTCGTCGCCGAAGCCTTCTACACAAACCTGCGCGCCGCCGGGGGCAGACACCTCGAGGCAACCTTTATCGATGTGGGACAGGGAAGCTCTACACTGATAAAACTCCCCGGGGGAAGTATCATCCTGGTCGACGGCGGCGGGTTCTATGACAGGAGCTTCGATATGGGGGAATACGTGGTGGCGCCCTACCTGTGGCGCGAAAAGGTAAAAAGGATAGACATCATGGTTCTCACGCATCCCGACCAGGACCATGTCGGCGGCCTCCCCTCCCTGGCGGAAAACTTTGAGGTGGGGGAAATCTGGTCAAACGGTCAGGAATCGGAAAACGAATCCTGCCGGAGGCTCCAGGAGGTCATCAGGCAAAAGGGCATCCCTCACCGGGTCGTCGGCACGGACACCCCGGATCGAATAATCGGGGGCGCCTCCATCAGGATACTGAACCCGAAAGGATCTGCCTCGGGACAAGATCTCCATACCCCCGATTCTGATTACAACGACACCGGGGTGGTTATGAAGATAACCTTCGGCGCGACGAGCATCCTCCTCCCCGCCGACATATCGGGCCTGGTCGAGGCCCGGCTTGTCGCCTCCGGCCAAAACCTGAGGGCCGACATCCTGATGGCGCCCCATCACGGAGGATACACCTCCAGCACCACATCCTTCCTCAGGGCGGTCCGGCCCGAAATCGCCGTCATAAGCTGCGGCTCGGATAACGCCTTCGGGTTTCCCCACCCCGACGTCATCGCCCGGTACACACAGGCTGGGGCGCGGATACTGAGGACGGATAAGGACGGGGCGGTTATCATACGAACAGACGGGGAGACGCTGGAAATCCGAAGGCCCCGGTGACGCTCCCCCAGGAAACCTGTGCCGGTACGGGGGAACACCGGCCTTTTTGCCGGGCCGCCCCCTTTCCATTTTGCCTTTTCCCCCGATATATGTTAGTGATTCCCTGTTAAATTTATCGGAGATACTGCGCAATGGCAAAGATAACCTCGGTACGGGGATTTCGCGACATACTGCCGGACGAGACACCGAAGTGGCAGCGCGTCGAGGAGAAGATACGGGAGATATTCTTCAATTTCGGTATCCAGGAGATACGGATTCCCATCCTGGAAAAGACCGAGCTCTTCAAGCGGGGGATCGGCGAGGCCACCGATATCGTCGAAAAGGAGATGTACACCTTCCTCGACCGCGGGAATGAGTACCTGACGATGCGCCCGGAGGCAACCGCCTCCGTCATCCGCGCGTACATAGAACACAATATCTACGAAAAGGACCCGGTGGCAAAGCTCTTCACCATCGGACCGATGTTCAGACGTGAACGGCCCCAGAAGGGACGGTTCAGACAGTTTCACCAGATCAATGTCGAATTTCTGGGACAGGAGGATCCCCGCATAGACGCGGAGCTGATGTCGATGCTGATGTACCTCCTGGGCGAGCTCGGGCTCGAAGAGCTGAAGCTCGAGATCAATTCCCTGGGATGCGACACCTGCCGTCCGGCGTTCCGGGAGAAGGTGACCGGTTTCCTGAAAGACAGGGAAGACGAGCTGTGCGAGGATTGCCGCAGACGGCTCGGGACAAACCCTCTGAGGATATTCGACTGCAAGAACGAATCGTGTCAAGAGACGATATCCGGAGCCCCCGTGATACTGGATTTCATCTGCGGCGAATGCAGGGAGCATTTTGAAAAGGTGATTGAGTTCCTCGGAATCCTGGGCGTTCCCTCCGTGATAAACAGAAGGATGGTGCGGGGTCTCGATTACTATACCCGGACCGCCTTTGAGATCACCACCCAGGCACTGGGAGCACAGAACGCCGTCACGGGGGGCGGCAGGTACGACGGCCTCGTACAGATGCTGGGCGGGCCGGCCATATCGGGGATCGGGTTTGCGATCGGGTTCGACCGCCTCATCTCCATGCTCTCCGACGCGGACGGGGAATCTGCCGGGCGCCCGAATATCTTCATTGCGGCGCTGGGAGACGAGGCCCAGGGGCGTGCCTTCTCCCTCTGCAACGCGCTGAGGCGCGCCGGCATCAGGGCTGAGATGGACTTTGCGGACAGGGGCCTCAAGAGTCAGATGAAGCGGGCAAACAAGCTTGGCTGCTCCCATACGCTGATCATAGGCGACAAGGAGATGGAGGAGGGGGTCGCCCAACTCAGGGACATGCAGGACGGAACCCAGGAATTGGTCGACATACAGGACGACGGCAGCATTGTAACAGGGGTCAGGGGTAAGGAGTAGGGAAAGTAACCCTGAACCCTGAACCCCGAACCCTGAACCCTGAACCATTTTATCAAGAGAGGATTTACGACTTGTCTGCATTTATAACCGAAGAGAAACGAACACATTATTGCGGCAGCCTCAGGGCAGAGCACGCGGGCGCACAGGTCGTCCTGATGGGGTGGGTCCACCGGAGGAGAGACCTCGGGGGTCTGATCTTCATCGACCTGAGGGACCGTGAGGGGATCGCGCAGGTCATCATCGACCCCGAAAAAGGTCCGCAGGCACACGCGCTGGCGCATAGCATACGAAATGAGTTCGTCCTGGCGATAAAGGGGCGGGTGAATCTTCGCCCCGCCGACATGATCAATCCGTCACTGAAGACCGGCGAGGTCGAGGTCGTCGCCGATGAACTCGAGATACTCAACGAATCGGAAACGCCCCCCTTCGTCCTCGACGGCGAAACGGGGGTATCGGAAAACCTCCTCCTCAAATACCGGTACCTGGACCTGAGGCGCAAGGGCATCCAGCAAAACATCATCCTGAGAAGCAGGGTCGCCGCCGAGACGAGGGTGTACCTCCAGAGGGAGGGCTTCATAGAGATCGAGACCCCCTTCCTGACAAAGAGCACGCCGGAAGGCGCACGCGACTATCTCGTTCCGAGCAGAGTCACCCCGGGGACCTTTTACGCTCTCCCCCAGTCTCCCCAGCTCTTCAAGCAGCTGCTGATGGTATCGGGTTTCGACAAGTACTACCAGATCGTCAAGTGCTTCCGCGACGAAGACCTGCGGGCAGACCGCCAGCCCGAGTTTACCCAGATAGACATGGAGATGTCCTTCATAACGGAGGACGATATCATCGGCGTCATTGAGGGGATGATGACGCACCTCTTCGGGGCATGCCTCGGCAGAAAGCTCCAGACCCCCTTCCCCCGGCTCACCTACCGGGAGGCGATCGACCGGTATGGGAGGGACAACCCCGACACGCGGTTTTCTCTCGAGATCGCCGACCTGACCGATATAGCCGGGAGATCGGACTTTCGCGTCTTCTCGGAGACCGCACGAAACGGCGGCGTGATCAAGGCCCTGACCGTAGCGGACGGGAAGGCCTTCTCGCGCAAGGATCTCGACGCACTCGGAGGGTTCGTCAGTCCATACGGCGCGAAGGGGGTCGCGTGGGTGCGGGTGGGTGACGATGGTTGGACGGGCTCGATAGCCAAGTTCTTCAATCAGGAAGAGATGCAGCGCGTCCATGAAAAGACAGGCGCCCGGCCGGGCTCTCTGATCCTCTTTGTTGCCGACGCGGCGGGTGTGGTCAGTGCATCCCTCGGCGCCCTGAGGGTTCACCTCGCGGAAAGGCTGGGGCTGATCGATCCGGATGCCCTCGCCTTTACCTGGGTTACCGAATTTCCGATGTTCGAATACAGCAAGACGGAAGATCGCTATATGGCGACCCATCACCCCTTCACCTCCCCGGCGGGACAGGACATTCCCCTCCTCGAGACCGACCCCGGCAAGGCCAGGGCTCGGGCCTATGACCTCGTTCTGAACGGCTCTGAGATAGGGGGGGGAAGCATTCGTATCCATAAATCGGACGTCCAGTCGATGATCTTCAAGGTCCTCGGCCTGGGGGAGGATGAGGTCAGGGCAAAGTTCGGATTCCTCCTGGACGCGCTGAAGTACGGTACACCGCCGCACGGCGGGATAGCCTTCGGTCTCGACCGCCTGGTCATGATCATGGCGGGGGCCGGATCCATCCGGGATGTCATAGCATTCCCGAAGACGCTGAAGGCGACCTGTCTCCTGACCGACGCACCGTCGGAGGTCAGCGCCGATCAGCTTGCCGATCTGTCACTGAAGATCATATAGGCTCTGCGTCCGTTATCCCTTTGGGTTTGATAGAGGTTCGTGCCATATAAGCACGTATTGTCTCATCGCCGCGGCAGGGTCGATCCCATATGATAAAGGGGGTATAGAGATGAAAAAAATCATATTCTTATCTATACTTGTTTTGGCGATTCTCGCTTTCCTTGTTTTCTCACGTACGCGCACACAGGATGTTGTCCAGGCTCCCGTTACGGAAGAACAGCCTACCGTCCTGGATAAAACCGTAACGGAAGATAAAATTTCCGCCCCGGCAGAGGCCCCGGAAGAAAAGTCTCCCCTCGCCGGGGAACACGCCGTCAAGAGAGGCGAGTGTCTCTGGTGGATTGCGGAATACGAGGACATATACAACGACCCCTTCATGTGGCCGCTGATCCATGACGCCAACAGGGACAGGATCGACAACCCCGACCGAATCTATCCGGAACAGATACTCCGCATTCCGAGGAGCGGACATACCATGGATGAGATCAGGGAGGCGCGGCGCCGGGCCGGAGCGCCCCGTCCATATACGCCGCCGGAAGGATCCTTGCCGCCCCTCAATTAGACACACCGCTCTGTTCCCCCTGGTATTAAAAGGTTGGTTCCCCCCGGGAAAGGCTTGACACCGGCGCCTCAACTGCGTTAGGGTTCCGGCCTGGCAGGCGGTCATCTGCCGGTCATCAGGAAGGAGTTGTTATGGGATTATCAAAGGGAACGCTGACCTTCACACGATACCGCATCACCGGGGAGCTGCCCGATTCGCTTGCTGATTTTATGGACAGACAGATCAAGCTCTTCGCTTTCAGGGAGTTGTCGGCCGGAACGGACGAGAAGGCCCTGGGGTGGACCAGCCTCGACAATGTACTGGATACCGATTTTGAATACGTGAACTACTCGATTGGCGACTACTACGTCTTTTCCCTCCGTATCGATCGCCGGGCGGTCCCCCCTTCCCTCCTGAAACTGCGGGTGCTCAAGGCGGAAAAGGAGTTCCTGGAGGAAAAGGGCCTGAAGAAGCTCTACAAGGGACAGCGCGAAGACATCAGAGAGACCGTCAAGCTGGGGCTGCTGAGCAGGGCACAACCCGTTCCCTCATTCCAGGAGGTCTGCTGGTCGGTCTCGGGGGAGTGGCTGCTGTTCGGTTCCCTCACGGAGAAGGTGAACGACGATTTCAAGGACCTGTTCAAACGGTCATTCAACCTCTCCCTCTCCCCCTTTCTGCCCTGGGACGCGAACTCCCTGCCCGATGGTCTCCCGCTCCCCGGGAGAGAATTCCTCACGTGGCTCTGGTTCAAGAGCGAGGAACGCGGGGGGAGCGTCATGATCCCCGGTACGGGGGACGCGGAGGTGATCTTCCTCCAGAAGATCATCCTCGAATCGGGAGAGGGAGAATACTCCGAGACGGTGGCCTGCAGGGGGCTCCACGCTGACCTCGAGGAGGGAAAATCGGCGCTCCGCAAGGGGAAGAAGGTAACTGAGGCGCGCATACGGCTCGGCACGGGGAATGATCGGTTCGAATTCACCTTCAGGGCCGACACCTTTTCCTTCCAGTCTCTCAGGCTGCCGGTGCCGACGGATGTGGATGAAGAAGACAGGGACGGAAAAATCCTTGAGAGGATCTACCTCGCGGAGATCGCGATGAAGACAATGGAACGGCTCTTCGCCCTCTTCCTCGAAAAACGCCTGTCCCCCGAATGGGAATCCGGAGAGCTGCCGCTCATGAAGAAGTGGCTGGGGGCCTGATTAAGGAAGCTGCGACCCGCGATTCAAATAGATATAGTCAAAAATTGAATTCTCCCCTCCCCCGGTGGGAGGGGATTAAGGGGAGGGGGCAACTACCCTCTGAAATACAATCACTTTTCACCCCTATCCTAACCTTCCCTCATCAATGGGGAGGAAATTTTAGACTTTTTACGGGTTTGTCAAAATTGTCTATTGTACTATTTTTGTAACGTGGAGGAGGTTCAGGTATGCGCGTCAGACAGTTTCGATATGCAGCGGATAATCTCGGGTATCTCCTGTACACGGACCGGTCCGCGCTGGCCGTGGACGGCGGGGCCGTGCGGGAGATGTGCGCTTTCATCGAATCTGAGGGGCTCAAACTAAAAATCATCACCAATACCCACGGGCATATGGACCATACCTACGGCAACCGGGAACTGATCGCCCGGACCGGGGCGGACTTCATCGACAACCGGACCCTGCGCGCGGGCCAGGCCATTGAGCTGGATGGTGAGAAGATCGAGGTGTATCACACCCCGGGGCATTCGGAAGACTCGATCTGCTTTCTGGCAGACAACGCGATCGTAAGCGGGGACACCCTCTTCAACGGGACCATCGGAAACTGCTTTACCGGCAACCTGAACGGATTTTACCACTCCATCAAGAAACTGCTTGCCCTCCCCGATTCCACCATCGTCTATGCCGGGCACGACTACGTGCGCGATTCGCTGGCCTTCGCGCGGCACCTCGAACCCAGGAACGAGGCAATCGCCTCGTTCCTGGAACGGTACAACCCGGCGCATGTTTTTTCTACTCTGGAGGAAGAGCGAGCGATGAATCCCTATCTCAGATTCAACGAACCCGCCATCATCGCCTTGCTTGAACGGAACGGTCTGCCGGTCGCGACGGAGCTCGAACGGTGGAACTCCCTGATGCGGATCGGGTAGTTCTCGTCTTTTCAACCACATAAAATCTCTTGACAAAATATTTTCAAGTTGTATGGTTTTGTTACGTCTCCGGGGGAATACGTCCAAATCTAAAGCAAACAGCACAATTCGGCAAAAAATAGTAGTTGTCACTGTTTTACTAATCATATATTGCGGTTAAGTAGCATGACAAAAAAATCCCAGGATAAAACTAACCGACAAAAGGTTATCATTGATGAGATTCTCCATGAATCTGATCGAGGATGTATATTGGTTGGAGCAAGTGCTTTGGAAGAACTCCTAGAGGAATTACTCAAGTCTGCATTTTCATCCAATGCACACATTATTAAGTATGCAATACAACCACTTTTCAAGGCCATGGGAGCTCTTTCTTCTTTCTCAGCAAAAGCCAAACTTGCTTATAGCCTTGGTTTGATTGAGAAGTGGTGTTTTAGTGATTTAGAGAAAATTCGCAAAATCCGGAATGCAGCAGCACATGAATATTTCTCGAAGTCGTTTGAAAGTCCAGAGATCACTAAAATCACGCAAACTCTTAAAGGTATTGATCATGCTGTTAAATCAATGAATGATAAACTCTTTGATTCTTCAATTAAACAAAAAGATAATGAAATGTCGGTAGAACGAGCGCGTTTTATTTTAACGGTTTATTACATTGTTGGCACCCTTGAGAGGTCTCATAAGGAATGTCGCGAGAGCCAGATATTACAGCATATGGGGGTATCCCAACCAAAGAAACCAGCATAAAGCTACGGATCCGCATTGTTGGACTTTAGGGAGGATAATTGTGGAAGGGTATGGTTTAGAATTTCATTGGCCAAGTTTATTTTTTGCCCCGCCATTAATAGTCGTTGGGTTTGTGCTGCCCGCGTGGCTGTTGGTCCTCGTGTTTCGTTACAGGAAGCTATCTACCTTGAAGAAGCTGCTACTAGTCCCAATGTGCATTATCGGTCCATTCTTGTGTACGCTCTTTTGGCCACTTGCCTTGCAATTAAGTGGGTTGATCCGAATGACACCTGACGGGTCGCTAGTTCCCTATCTTTGGGTAGCAAATGAGCTATTTGGAGATTGGAGTGAATACGTATGGGTAGGTATTAGCGCAGCGGTTGTTTTTCTAATACATTACATTTTAAACAAAGATAACTAGACTTAATGGTAATTTAATGGCGACCAACTTAGTGGCAGCAACTCTTTTTTGATTTACCAGGACCTGGGGGAAAATCAGATTTATTGAATCAGCCAATTCCGGTTCAAAATGCTTTAGAGGCTATCGGATAGCACGTAATCATGGCTCATAACACAGTCAAATCCGGTTATTCCCAGTCAGCGGACCGATTGAATCGTTCAACTCTGTGTTCGTCACTTAGCAATTACCTCAATTTTAACCTTGACAGAGTTAACCTGCATGTTAACATAACAGGGCATGCGGAAAATATTATTTTACCGGACAGCCTCGGGTCAGAAACCGATTGAAGATTTTCTTGACAGTCTTGAATCCAAGCAGGCGAAAAAAGTGATCTGGATTCTGAAACTTATCGAAGATCTTGAACGTGTACCATCGGTTTACTTTAAGAAAATTGTAAACACTCAAGACCTCTGGGAAGTCAGGGCTGCCGCGGGATCAAATATTTTTCGGTTAATCGGGTTTTTTGATGGCCCTGATCTAGTTATTCTGGCCCATGCCTTTCAAAAGAAGACCCAAAAGACTCCGAAGCAAGCCATTGAAATCGCTGAGGAGAGGAAAAAG
>CAZNBR010000018.1:0-10220 GCA_964571315.1 uncultured Syntrophaceae bacterium | reverse complement strand
GAGGAAAAAGAAATGAGTGATCTTAAACAATATATAAAAAAAAGGAAGTCCGGAGATACCGGGTTTGCAGAAGACTTTGATTCAGGGTACGAACAATTCAAGATCGGAGCAATATTGAAACAGGCACGTGAAGAGTCGGGCTTTACGCAGGAAGAGCTGGCTGCGAAATTAAATACCAAAAAATCTGCTATCTCAAGGATCGAAAATCATGCCGAGGATATAAAACTTTCCACCTTGGAAAAATTCGCAAATGCTCTGGGGAAAAAGCTTCGCCTTCAGGTTGGGTAACCGTAGCGCCTTAATCAGTGGCAACAGCGACTCTCTTTTGTATTTACCGAGGTTATCGGATAGCACGATAACGGCATAATCATGGCTCATCACACAGTAAAATCCAGTTATTCCCAGTTAGCGGACAGGTTGAATCGCTTTCCTCAGGGGGCGCCCCCTTCTCAGCTGTTATTCAAAATCCTGAAAATGCTTTTCAGTGAGAAAGAGGCCGAACTGGTTTCACTCATCCCGATCAAGCCCTTCACGGCAAAAAAAGCCGGCGGTATCTGGAAGATGGACCCGGCCAGTACTCAAAAGGTGCTGGTTGAACTGGCAGACCGCGGCATCCTCATCGACATCGAACAGGATGGGGAGTCGGTGTATGTTCTGCCCCCTCCCATGGCCGGGTTCTTCGAGTTTTCCCTGATGCGTGTGCGGGATGATATCGATCAGAAGGTATTGAGCGAACTGTTTTATGAATACCTGAATGTGGAAGAAGACTTCATCAGGGATCTATTCACACGGGGCGAAACACAACTGGGGCGTACCTTTGTCCATGAGCCTGTCCTGTCCAGGGAAAACGCGCTGCATGTGCTGGATTATGAGCGGGCCACCGAAGTCATTACAGGTGCCACGCATCGGGGTGTTGGGATCTGTTACTGCCGCCACAAGATGCAGCACTTGGGCCGGGCCTGCGACGCGCCTCAGGATATATGCATGACCTTTAACAGCACGGCGGCATCGCTTATAAAGCATGGCTGTGCCCGGTCGATAGAGAAGGAAGAATGCCTTGATCTGTTGCAGGTGGCGTATGAACACAACCTGGTTCAGTTTGGCGAAAATGTCAGAGAGACGGTAAATTTCATCTGCAACTGCTGTGGGTGCTGCTGCGAGGCGATGATCGCCGCCCGGCGTTTCGCGATCCTGAACCCTGTCCACACGACCAACTTTATCCCGGTCGTGAACAAATCCGACTGCAACGGATGCGGCAAGTGTGTGGCTGTCTGCCCGGTGGAGGCGATGACGCTGGTCTCGGCAAACCGGCCGGACAAACCCACAATGAAGGTGGCAAAGGTGGATGAGGATCTCTGCCTGGGATGCGGTGTGTGTGTCAGGAATTGCGCGAATAACGGTATCATCCTGAGGTCCCGGCCACAGAGAGTTCTTACCCCTCTGAATGGAACACACAGGGCGGTGGTCATGGCCATCGAGCGGGGCAAGTTGCAGAACCTCATCTTTGACAACCGGGTGTTATGGAGTCATCGAGCGATGGCCGCTGTTTTGGGCGTCATCCTGAAACTCCCGCCGTTCAAGCAGGTCCTCGCGAATCGGCAGGTGAAATCCCGCTATCTGGAGGCCCTGATTAAGTACGCAGGACAGTAGTGTGACCTCAACCTCACAGAATCATCGGAGGATGGTATTTTGAAATCTATCGAAAGTTTTACTCATAAAGAACTGGTTGATCTCTTGAATAAATGCTGGATGACTCATGACAGCATGTGGTTTTTTAACTGTCTGCAGGAATTTGGTATTGAAGCAGCAAATAAAATCAACAAGGCGTCAATAAAATCCCTGTCAGCGATTGAAATAAAAAGGATCAAAAGTGCTATTGGTATTGATGACAAACCGATTGAAAATTTTGAAGAATTCAAAGAGTTTTTCATACCTGCTTCTCATTTGGTAATCCCCGATTTCATGAATGTTACGTGGGATCTTCTGGGGAAAAATACTTTGAAATGGAAATTTGATGAAGGGAATTGTTTCGCATTTAAGGGTATCAGCAGACTGGGAGCAATCGATAAATACGAATGCGGAGTCATCTTCAGGATACAGTGCTGGCTTGACAAACTCGGGATTGGATACACGGTTAATCCCGAAATAAAAAGATGTTTAATGCTTTCAAATGGAAAATGTTCCGGGAGCATACAATTAGATTTCAATAAATAAATTAGATTGTTAACGCGTAAAAACACGGCATAATACCAAAATTCAGCTGACATACAAGATGAGGTCAATGAATTTGGAATACGTGCATGGATATGATCAAAGTGAAAACATACGGTTGCAGGACCAGGCTTCAACTCTTGTCGAATTGTTGCATTCTGATACGCTCTATCCGGCAGGGAGCCACGTCCTTGAGGCTGGATGCGGTGTAGGCGCACAAACCATACCGTTGGCCCGTAATAGTCCCGATGCGCATATTACCTCAGTTGATATATCAGAGTCTTCGCTTGCAGAAGCCAGGGGAAAAATTGAGGGGGCAGGATTCACCAATGTAACCTTCCGGCAGGGCGACATCTTTAACCTGCCGTTTGAGCCGCAATCATTCGACCACGTCTTTGTCTGCTTTGTTCTTGAACATGTGGCACGACCGATTGAGGCACTACAGTGCCTGAAAAATCTTCTTAGGGTCGACGGCACAATCACCGTTATCGAAGGAGACCACGGATCGACGTATTTCTATCCTGACTGCGAAGCTGCCCACAAAGTGATCCAATGCCAAGTCGAACTACAGAAAAGAGCGGGTGGCAATGCCAATATCGGCAGAGAGCTATATCCCCTCTTAACCGCGGTGGGTTTCAGCTCTATTCACATATCTCCGCGAATGGTTTATGTCGATTCAAGTAAACCCCGGCTTGTCGAAGGCTTCACAAAGAACACGTTCACGGCAATGATTGAAGGCGTACGTGAATCCTCTATTGAAGCTGGTTTGATTGACGGAAAAACCTTTGATGACGGAATTGACGGATTATACAGAACAACACAACCAGACGGGGTTTTTTGCTATACGTTTTTCAAGGCAGTTGCGACAAAATAATAAGTCGCCGAACCAGCAGTAGAAGGAGTGCTGGCAAATCCACTATGCTTCTTAACCGCGCCCGTTATGCGCAATCGACTCGTTAATTCTCAAGGGGAATAATTCCATCAATGAAGATCAAGTCTTTTGAGTTCAATCTGAGAGAATTGGCTGGATCCATGGGCGACTTCGGTACGCTCTTTCCGTTGGCGATCGGCTATATCGTTGTCTGTGGCCTTAATCCAGCAGGATTTCTTGTAATGATGGGGCTGGCAAACGTTGTAACTGGCCTTGTGTACCGGCTTCCCATGCCTATCGAGCCGATGAAGGTACTTGCTGTAGTTGCCATCGCTCAACACTGGTCACCCTCGATGGTCTATGCCTCCGGATTCGCAATGGGCGTAATCTGGCTACTCTTCGGTGTTACCGGAATTATGACTTGGATCGGAAGAGTTACGCCCAATTCGGTTGTCCGGGGTATTCAAGTCGCACTCGGTGTGCTCCTGGCTGTTGAGGCACTCAAGATGCTTTCGACCGGATGGGCGCTTGGTGTCGTCTCTATTCTGATAGTACTGGTACTCCGGCAGAATCGTTATGCCCCTGCCGCTATCGTGCTCATGGTTCTTGGCGTAACGATCATGCTTGTCAAGGGCCAGTTCCAGCAGGTTGCTCCCCCCGGCTTTACTCTTCCGGTTTTTACGGGCTTTCGTCTTGAGGAAGTCTGGCAGACGCTCATACTGGCGGGTTTTGCCCAGATTCCACTCACGGCTACCAATGCGGTTATATCCACCTCATCGTTGATCAAAACTTACTGGCCGGATAACCCTGTAAGTGAGAAACGGCTTGTCTGGAATCAGGGCATCATGAATACAATCCTCCCTTTCTTCGGTGGGATGCCCTTGTGCCATGGCGCTGGTGGCCTGGCAGGCCAGTACTACTTCGGCGCACGAACGGGCGGGACAAACATCATGGAGGGGTTGATCGAAATCTCCATGGGGTTATTCCTGGCAAGTTCCATCGCCGGGCTGTTCGCCTTTTTTCCTACTGCCATCATTGGAGCCATGATGTTTCTGGTCGGGATAGAACTCACCAAGTTCGCCAAGGACATTCGCTGGAGTAAGGACTTGATCCCTATGGCAGCAACCCTGATCGTTTCATTGGCATTCAATATGGCTTTCGGGTTTTTGGTCGGGGTTCTCGTCTACCATCTGACCCGATTTATTTTCAGGAAGAAAGGTTAGCGCAAGTGTCACACCAAATCGATCGGCAACGCATAAAATCGTTACAGCGGAACGGGGCAGTTCCCCCGTTAATGTGGACACCTCGAACTAACGGAGGTGTTGTAATGGCATAAGATGATTGGACCAAGAAAGATAAACAGTTACGGCAACGAATTTAAAGCGGCAGCGACTATTTTTTGCCAACTGCTGTTGCTTGTCTTAGATAAGAAACATTCCCCCCACGGGAAGCAAGAAAAACAGTACACCATGAAAATCTTTTGTTAAGGGATTTCAGGGGGGCTGAATATTCGAGAAGACAGTCGCTTTCTATTCCTTCGCGTTATTTTTCCTGTCAGCATTTTTTAAAAAAGCTATTGATTTTAATTCAGTAAATTTGATATGAGGGTTTCGGGGGTGGGGTTCCGACCATCCCTTCAGATGAGGCTTCCCGAAGCGACTATAGATTCCGTTAAATAATACAATTGGACACGCGGGAAAATGGGAACATGAAATTGCAACTCTCGTGCGAAGATTTCGGAATGAAATCAGAATCTATCAGGCCATGGCTGCAGATTCTTGCCGCCCGCGGCACTCTCGCTGGTTACTCGGCGGCGCAGTGGCTTACACCCTGTCCCCGGCAGATCTGATCCCAGATTGTATTCCGGTGCTCGGACATCTTGACGATATGCTGATTCTTTCCGTTCTCGTCTGGCTTGCTGTACGGGGACATCGCTGAGCACAGGTAAAGATCTAAGGGAGAAGAGAAATGTCCTGCGGGATATTATCGCTGGCACGCGAAATCCTGATTCATGACGGTAGAAACCGATAACACAGCGACTAATGCCTGGATCACTCAAGGAAGGAATCCTTATTCAGCGTTTGAGAAACAGGCACAAAAGAAATCTT
Source organism: uncultured Syntrophaceae bacterium (assembly GCA_964571315.1). Lineage (GTDB taxonomy): Bacteria > Desulfobacterota > Syntrophia > Syntrophales > UBA2210 > UBA6078. The sequence continues at coordinate 5,030 of CAZNBR010000018.1, read as the reverse complement.
TGGACAGGGGGTTTTTAATGGACGTGAGGGTGGCTCTGGTTTGTCAGGAGGGGGAGGCACGGCGGGCATATATATCTGCGGTACAAACAATCGGGGCTCATGTAGATACCGCATCATCATTCAGTGAACTGCACAAATTGTTTTGTGAAAATTCCTATAATGGTGTGATGGTGGATCTCAAGGCAAAGCTGAAGGCGTCTCAGAATGAGAAAGACTTGATTCAGGACCTGCTCGAACAGTTCCCAATGTCGCAGCTGAAGTTTGAAGAGAAAACAGGGACAGTACGGTCACTTAACTTCGGTCGAGCGAGCGACAGCCAAACAGTAGAGGCGTTCATCAATGAAGAATGCCGTCTGTTTCCCGCGAGGCCCATTCGGGCGAGTGCAAGGAAAAAGATTTATTTTAATGCTATTATATCAAAGACCGGTGATTTTTCCGAAGCTGGGAGTACCCGAACCGTAACAATGAATGTTTCCCAGGGGGGATGTTTTATTTACTCCACCGACCATTGGGAAATCGGCGACAAGGTGATGATTATATTGAAGGGATTAGACGACCAAAAGCCGATTTCAGGCGAAGTGCGATGGCAGATCTCCTGGGGCGAGACTATGCAGATTCCGGGTATCGGCGTCAAATTTGAGGATATAAGCGCCGGTCAGTTTGCGGAGATTTGCAACAGGTGTACATCTTGAATCGCTGATCCTGGATCAGATATTCGTGTCGAACCGGTCTCTGCACCGTTGTCCTCCGGCAGCCGGGCGAGTCACAATTTGATTTGACACCCGCCAGAATCGTGGTATATTTCCAGCCATGGCAGCGAGAAAAAAAGAGACCGATTTTAATGAGTATTTCGACTTTCTGTGGGAGTACGCCCAGTCAAAGAAGATAAGCAAGGGCGCGCTCATGAAGAACTCCGGCCTCTCTCCCCAGCGGTTCAGCGAGTTCTCACAGAAGAGCAGAAACATAACCGGCGAGTATTTTCTCAAGATGCTGGAGGGGGTCGGGCTGACCACCGAAGAGGTGGAACGGCTCAGCGATATGCCCTTCTCCGACGAACAGCGCAGCCACCTGCAGTTTGACGCCTTCGTCAAGAGCCAGAGGCCCTTTCTGGAAGAGTTGATGAAAGACCCCGTAAAGCTCCAGACATGCAAGGCCGTCATCAAGTTTGACCGGGTCTGGAACGACCGCCATGTCCGGAGGCTGGTCGGGAAATTGCCGGAACTCAAAAAGCGCACGCGGTCTTTCTGGGATAACCTCTCCCGGCTCTAACAACTTCCTGCATGCCCCCCGCCGAGAAATCCGGCCGTATGATGAATGAGGTGAAAAGCGAATGACCATGGCAAAAGAAAAGATCCCCTCAACTCCGGCCATCCGCACCCTCAAGGAAAACGGCGTCACATTCACACTCTGTCCTTACAAATATGAAGACCGGGGCGGCACGGAGGTGGCGGCACGGGAGCTGGGATGCGACGAGCACGAGACCGTCAAGACGCTCGTCATGGAGGACGAGCACAAGAAACCCCTCATCATCCTGATGCACGGGGACAGGCAGGTATCGACAAAAAATCTGGCCCGGGCCATCGGAACAAAATCGGTCACTCCCTGCGATCCCTCTGCAGCGCAGAAGCACACGGGGTACAAGGTGGGAGGGACCTCCCCCTTCGGCATACGCAGCGCTATGCCGATTTACGTGGAAGAGAGCATCCTGGACCTGGAGCGCATATTCATAAACGCCGGGCACCGGGGCCTTCTCGCCGAGATGGACCCGGCGGAGATGGCTCGGATCCTCGACCTCAAACCGGTACGGGTGGGGATATGAAAGAGGCGGGAGAATAGGCCCTCACGCTCCATGAGAGATGCCAGAATTCAGGTCGTTCCAGAATCCCGCCTGCACGGGAGTGACAGAGGGTTGAATTTTTTACACGATCGTTATGACTGAAAAATACTATAAGGAGCACCTATATGCCGGAAGCCGATGACTCTAAAAAAGAAAAACAATTTTATGTGGATACCCCTGCCAGGAGTGAACCCTTTTTCCTGAAGGGTTCCAATTCTCTCGACTGGGGACTAAAAAACCGTCTCTCAAACATCTTTAACCCTGAGACGGGCAAAACGGTCATGCTCGCCATCGATCACGGTTACTTTCAGGGCCCCACGGCGGGACTGGAACGGATCGATATCAACATCCTGCCACTCCTTCCCTATGCCGATACACTCATGCTGACGCGCGGCATTCTCCGCACCATCATACCGCCGACCTTTAACAAGGGAATCGTGTTGCGGGCCAGCGGCGGTCCCAGTATCCTCAGCGAACTTTCGAATGAACAGCTCGCCCTCGATATCGAAGAGGCGATCCGCCTCAATGCCGCGGCAACGGCGGTCCAGGTTTTCATCGGCGGCAAGATGGAGACACAGTCGGTCCATAACATGACCCGTCTCGTCGATATGGGAAACCGCTACGGCATTGCGACACTGGGTGTGACTGCAGTGGGAAAGGAAATGACCCGGGATGCCCGGTATATGATGCTGGCAACGAGGATTCTCGCCGAACTGGGGGCAACCTATGTGAAGACCTATTACGTCGACAGGGATTTTGACAAGGTTGCCGCCGCCTGTCCCGTGCCGATCGTCATGGCGGGGGGAACGAAGATACCCGAGCCCGATGCACTCACCATGGCATACAACGCCATTCAGGAGGGAGCCGCCGGTGTCGATATGGGACGGAACATCTTCCAGTCCGAGGCACCCATTGCGATGATCGAAGCGGTGCGAAAGGTTGTCCATGAAGGGGAAAAACCGGAGCATGCCTATGATTTCTTCCTGGGCCGCAAAGAGGATATGAAGGAGAGTTAAGACAGACTGCGATCTCAAGGGGAGGACATGATCACGATGCGTGTAGGCATTTATCACTCAAACAACAGAGTGGAAGTGGAAGAATACCCCCTGCCTGAAGTCGGCGCCGGGGATATCCTGATCAAGGTCATGGCCTGCGGTATCTGCGGCAGCGATATCATGGAGTGGTACCGGATACAGAAGGCCCCCCTGGTCCTGGGTCACGAACTGACAGGCGAAGTGGTCGAGGTCGGGACTGAGGTCACAAAATTCAAAAAGGGCGACCGTGTGTTCACTACCCACCATGTCCCCTGCAATGAGTGTCACTACTGCATGACAGGTCACGAAACGGCCTGCCGGGTCTTTCAGAATGAAAACAACTTCGACCCCGGCGGCTTTTCCGAATACCTTCTGGTGAAGGGAAGAAGCATTGATACAGGTACATTTTTACTTCCCGAAGAAATTTCCTACGACGACGGCACGTTTATAGAACCGCTGGGAACGGCGGTGAGGGCTCTCAGGTCGATCGCCATCACACCGGGAGACAGCCTCCTTGTCCTGGGGAGCGGCATCATCGGTCTCTTGATGATACAGCTTGCACGCAAACTCGGCGCGGGCCGTGTCATCGCAACGGATATGCTGGGAAATCGCCTCGCAGCGGCACAGAAATTCGGCGCCGAGCATACTGTACATGCCGGAGAAGATGTCCCCTCCTTTGTAAAAAGGGTAAACGGCGGCCGTCCGGCAGACAAGGTGATAATCTGCGCCGGATCGCTTGCCGCCTGCAGGCAGGCGCTGGATTCGGTTGACCGGGGGGGTACCGTTCTTTTCTTCGCCGTTCCCAAACCGGGCGAAGAAATAGGTATCGATTTTAATACCTACTGGAGGAACGACATCACCTTCAAGACCTGCTACGGCGCGGCGCCGAGAGACAATATGCAGGCCATGGAATTGATCCGTGCGGGCAACATGGATGTGTCGCAGATGATTACGCACCGATTCGGCCTGGAAGATATCGGCAAAGGGTTCAAAGCGGCAAGCGTGGGGAGAGACTGCCTCAAGGTTATCATTGCACCGCATTCAATGGGGAACAGCCGCTAATCATGTGAAGACCTTTCCCCATGATCTCCATTGACATTATGAAGGTTATGTTTTAGATTTCACTTCATTAATAACGTAAACACAAATGAGTCAGTGGACGTTTCCAACTAAAGATGGATTTTTTTAATTTATATAATCAAGGCTTTATAAAGACCACCGTCTGCATACCGGAGGTCCGGGTGGCGGACCCCGATTTCAACGCCGCGCGCACCATCGAACTGGCAAAGAAGGCCGCGAAAGAGGGCGCCCTTTTTGCCTTGTTCCCGGAGCTCGGCATATCGGCCTACTCCAACGAGGACCTCTTCCATCAGGATGCCCTCCTGGAAGGCACCCTCAAGGCCCTGGAAACCCTCCTTGACAGAACGCGGAACCTCAACATGATCATGGTCGTCGGCGCGCCCCTGCGGGTCGATTCACTCCTCTTCAACTGCGGGCTGGTCCTCTGCAAGGGAAAGATCCTGGGGATCGCGGTCAAGTCGTACCTCCCCAACTACCGGGAGTTTTACGAGGGGCGCCAGTTCAGCCCGGCCGAGGAGATCATATCGAAGACGATCGACATCTGCGGCCAGAGCGGCATCCCCTTCGGAGCCGATCTGATATTCGAGGCGAAGAACATAAAGAACTTCAATCTGTTTCTTGAAATATGCGAGGATGTATGGGTCTCGATACCCCCCTCAAGCTTCGCCGCGCTCGCGGGGGCCACGGTCATCGCCAACCTGTCCGCCTCCAACATCACGGTGGGAAAGGCCGAATACCGCAGCAGCCTCGTCATGAACCAGTCGGCCCGCCTGCTGGCCGCCTACCTGTACGCCGGGTCAGGTCCCGGGGAATCCACCACCGATATGGCGTGGGACGGCCACGCCATGATATGCGAGAACGGAAATCTCCTCGCCGAATCGGAGCGGTTCTCACAGGAGGAGCAGATCATCTACGCGGATATCGACCTGGACCGCCTCGTCCAGGACAGGATGCGCATGACCGGTTTCGGGCAGAACGCGCGGACCCACCGGGATGCCATCGCCCGGTTCCGCACGGTCCCTTTCTCCGTCGACATTCCAAAAAAAAAACTGCTCCTGACTAGGGGGTACCCCCGCTAC